>DASZTU010000124.1:0-2457 GCA_035547975.1 Devosiaceae bacterium
CCGGAAGTGGAGAAGGTTGCCGCGATCGTCGCCGATACGGTCGCCGCCGGTGCCGAGGTGCTGCTCGAGGGCGGGCGACTGCGCGATGGCGCCTATGCCAAGGGACACTGGTACGCGCCGACTGTGCTGCGCGTGCGCAGCAACGCCTCGCCGGCGATGCGCCAGGAAATCTTCGGACCGGTCGTGCCGACCCTCACCTTCTCCGACTTCGAGGAAGCGCTCGCCCTCGCCAACGATAGCGACTACGGCCTTTCCGCCTTCGTCTATACGCGGGACCTCAAGCGGCTGATGCGCCTCGTCGACGGGCTCAACTTCGGCGAGATCTACTTCAACCGCACCAATGGCGAGCTGATCCAGGGTTTCCACACCGGCTGGAAGCAATCGGGGCTCGGCGGCGAGGATGGGAAGTACGGCTTTGACGGCTACCTGCGGAAAAAGACCATGTATGTGAACTGGGCTTGAGGGGCGCGCCCGTGACAGACACGACCATTGCCGGCGTGCGCAGCCGGCTCTTTCGCGTGCCCCTGCGCGAGGCCATGAGCGACGCCCGGCACGGGGCGCACACCCATTTCGAGCTCGTCACCGTCACGGTTACCCTCGCCGACGGCACCGAGGGCACCGGCTACACCTATACGGGGGGCAAGGGTGGCCACGCGATCAAGGCGATGATCGACCACGATCTCACGCCTTTCCTCGTCGGCAAGGACGCCGCCGGAATCGATGAAATCTACGACGGTCTCCTCTGGCACATCCACTATGTGGGCCGCGGCGGCATCGCCTCGTTCGCGATCTCGGCCTGCGACATCGCCCTCTGGGACCTCAAGGGCCACAGGGAAAGCAGGCCGCTCTGGCAGATGGCCGGGGGCGCGGGGCGGACGGCCAGGGTCTATCGCGGCGGCATCGACCTCAACTTCCCGCTGGAGCAGTTGCTGGAGAGCATTCGCGGCTACCTCGCCGCCGGATACAGGGCGGTCAAGATCAAGGTGGGCCAGCCCGAGCTCGCAACCGATGTCGAGCGGGTGCGGGCGGTCCGCGAGCTCATCGGCGCCGACATCGCCTTCATGGTGGATGCCAACTATGGGCTCGACGTAGCCGGGGCCATCGCCATGGCGCGGGCGCTCGAGCCCTTTGACCTGCTCTGGTTCGAGGAGCCCATCGTGCCCGACGATTTCGTCGGCTACGGCACCATCGCCGAAGCGACCGGCATGCCGCTCGCGATGGGGGAAAACCTCCATGTCGTCGAGGAATTCCAGCACGCCCGGCGCTGGTCGAGACTATCGTTCATCCAGCCCGATGCCTCCAATTGCGGCGGCATCACCGGCTGGCTCAGGGCCGCCGAGGTGTTTCGGGGCACGTCCGTGCCGATCTGCAGCCACGGGATGCAGGAAGTGCATGTGAGCCTCGTCGCCGCCCAGCCGAATGCCGGCTGGCTCGAGGCGCACAGCTTCGACATCGACGCCTATACGAAACGGCCCCTCGTCCTCGAGGCCGGAAAGGCCGTGGCGCCGAACGAGCCCGGGGTGGGCGTGGTGTTCGACTGGGAGAGGCTGCTGCCGTACGAAGTGCGGGTGCCCACCTAGGAGTGTGACTTCACCCTGACGCCAAGCCGGCGGCCCCGCTCCCTCAGGAAGGCTGCGCCTGGGGCGCGGGGGCCGGCGCCCGGCCGATCGTTGCCGTCACGGCCATGGGCTTTCCGTCGCGCAGCAGCTTCAACTGCACCTCAGTGCCCACGGGCGTGAGGCCGATGGTGTTGCGCAGCTCGGCGCTGTCGCGGATCGACTGGTTGTTGACCGCGACGATCACGTCCCGCGGCTTGAGCCCCGCCTTTTCGGCCGGCGAGCCGGCGCTCACGGCGGCTACCACGGCACCGCCCGTTTGGGAAACTCTCATCGCCTGCGCCAGATCCGGGGTCAGGTCCTGGATGCTCACCCCGAGCTGCCCGCGTTCGACGCGGCCATGCTGGATCAGCTGCGCGACGACCGCCTTGATCATGTTGCTGGGCACGGCGAAGCCGATGCCGACATTGCCGCCAGAGGGCGCGAGAATCGCCGTGTTCAATCCGGCGAGCCGCCCGTCGAGCGTCATGAGGGCGCCACCCGAATTGCCGGGGTTGATCGACGCGTCGGTCTGGATGAAGTCCTCATAGCCCTCGATGTTGAGGCCGGACCGGCCGAGGGCGCTGACGATGCCGGAGGTGACGGTGCCGCCGAGCCCGAACGGGTTGCCGATGGCGACGACGGAGTCCCCGACCCTCAGGCGCGAGGAGTCGCCGAACTCGATCTGCGTCAGCTTGTCGGCCTTGACGCGCAGCAGCGCGACGTCCGTTAAAGAGTCGCTGCCGACGAGCTGGGCCGGCAACGCGCGCCCGTCCGAGAGCTTGACGGCGATCTCCTGTCCGCCGGAGACCACGTGATTGTTGGTGACGATGTAACCCTGTTTGGCATCGATGATGACGCC
>DASZTU010000125.1:0-3719 GCA_035547975.1 Devosiaceae bacterium
CGAATTGATGTCGAGCACGCCCGCCAGCACCATCGGCTGGTTGGCGATGACCCCCACCGTTTCGCCGTTGAGGCGGACGAAACCCGTTAGGATATTTCCCGCGAATTCCCGCTGCAGCTCGAGAAAATCCCCCTCGTCGGCGAGCTTTTGCACCACCTCGCGCATGTCGTAGGGCTTGGCCGCGCTGTTGGGAATGATGGTGTCGAGCGACTCGTCCCGCCGGTCCACCGCGTCGTTGGTTGCAACCGGCGGCGCCTTCTCGCGCGCGCTGAGGGGCAGGAAATCGACGAGCCGCCGGACCTCGAGCAGGGTTTCGACGTCGTTGTCGAAAGCCGCGTCCGCGACCGACGAGATCCGGGTGTGCGTTCCCGCCCCGCCCAGTTCCTCGTGCGTGACGACCTCGGAGGTCACGGTTTTCACCACGTCCGGCCCGGTCACGTACATGAAGCTCGTATCGCGGACCATGTAGATGAAGTCGGTCATCGCCGGAGAATAGACCGCCCCGCCCGCCGTCGGCCCCATGATCACCGAGATCTGAGGGATGGCACCCGAGGCCTGGACATTGCGCCAGAACACCTCGGCATAGCCGCCGAGCGAGGCCACCCCCTCCTGGATGCGCGCGCCGCCGGAATCGTTGAGGCCGATCACCGGCGCCCCGTTCTGCAGCGCCAGATCCATGATCTTGCAGATTTTCTGCGCGTGGGTTTCGGACAACGAGCCGCCGAAGACGGTAAAATCCTGGCTGAACACATAGACCATGCGGCCGCTGATGGTGCCCCAGCCGGTCACCACGCCATCGCCCGGGAAAACGGTCTTCTGCATGTCGAAGTCCGTCGCCCGGTGGGTGACGAACATGTCGTATTCTTCAAACGAGCCGGGATCGAGCAGCACGTCGAGGCGCTCCCGCGCCGTGAGCTTCCCTTTCTTGTGCTGGGTGGCGATGCGCGCCGCGCCGCCGCCGGCCCGCGCCCTCTCCCGCCGCTCCTCCAGCGCCGCAATGATCTTCTGCAAGGCTCCCCCGCGGCGCCGAGCGCGCGTCCTTTGACCGTTCGATCAACGTGCTAGCACGCTCGGATCGGCCTGTGGAAGGGCAACGGTCCGGGCACCGTGTGACCAGTCGGCTTCCGATCGCAGGGTGCGCTGCGCCGTCAGGCCACCCGCGGGTCGACGATCACACGCCCCGCAATGCCGCCTTTGAGGATGCGATCCGCGACGCCCGGGAGGTCGGCGAGCTTTGCCTCGGTCACCCAGGCGGCATAGGCGGAGGGGGAGAAGAGGGTCGAGAGGCGGTCCCAGGCGGCGGCGCGCGCGGCGTAGGGCTGGACGACGCTGTCGATGCCGAAGAGCGTCACCCCGCGGAGTATGAACGGCAGCACGCTGCCCTCGAAGCTGATGCCGCCGGCATTGCCCACTGCCGCCACCGCCCCGTCGCGGGCGATCTTCTTGAGCAGTTCGGGCAGCATTGCGCCGCCGACATTGTCGATGGCCCCGGCGAACAGCTCCTTGTCGAGCCCCTTCCCCGAATGACTGGCGATCGCCTCCCGCCCGATCACACGCGCGGCGCCAAGCCGCGCCAGGGCCTCCGCCAGTTCGGGCCGCCCGCTCACCGCCACGACCTTGTGGCCGAGGCGCGCAAGAAGCAGCACGGCGAGCGACCCCACGCCCCCACCAGCCCCCGTCACCACGACCTCGCCGCTTTCGACGGCGAGGCCATCGCTCTTGAGCCGGTTGATGGCCAGCATGGCGGTGAGCCCGGCCGTCCCGAGCACCATGGCATCACGCGTCGACATATTGCGCGGAACCGGCACGAGCATGTCGGCCTCGACCCGTGCGCGCTGCGCAAAGCCGCCCCAGCGCACCTCGCCGACCCGCCAGCCGGTGAGGATGACGGGCTGGCCGGGGTGATAGCGCCCGTCCTCACTCTCGATCACCCGGCCCGCGAAATCGATTCCGGCAATGTGCGGATAGGTCCTGACAAGATTGCCCTTGCCGGTAAGGCAGAGCGCGTCCTTGAAGTTGAACCCCGCCCATTCGACTCCCACAAGGACGTTGCCGGGTGGCAGCGCCGCCTCCTCGACGGTCTCGACCGCCGAAGAGAGGGCGCCATCCGCCGAGCTGCGGGTGACAAGAGCCTGGAATGACATGACGGAGTTCCTGCTACGATTCGCTGCGAATTCCTTCGCCATCCTGAGCGGGAGGGCAAGGGCCAACATACAGTCAGATTTTTTGCGTGCCCCCCGGAACGCCGGGTCGAACCCGGGCGAACTCGGTCTAGAAGCTGCCCCAGATCGAGGCCTGCGGCACCCCGGCGAGCGACAGCCCGTCGGCGATGTCGTGCAGCAGCTGCGTATCGTGGAGGCGGAGCGCCAGCGGCGCGATGATGCCGCTCCGGCGATAGACCGGGTCGGCAAGCAGGTGCCCCGTGAAGCGGTTGACGAGATCGCCGCGATGCGCCCGCGCACCCGCGGCCACGGCGAAGATGGGCGCCATGAGGTCGTCGGCGCGCGAGAAGGCGAGTGCCTCGTCCGCCGCCCGCACGTAGTCGCCGCGGCGGTAAGCGCCGAGCGAGGGGACGGCATGATACCAGGGCGGCGCTCCCGGGGCTGCCGTCAGGGCCGCCCCCGCCTCCGCCTCGGCAGTGTGCCATTCGCCGCTCGTCCCCAGCACCCAGGCATAGGCGGCGCGCACGTCGAGGTTCGCCGGGCTGAGTGAGAGGGCGGCTATCAGCGCCCTGCGCGCCGCCTCGTCCTGCCCCGCCATCGACAGCGCCCGCCCGGCCATGGCCTGCGCCAGGGCGCTCCCCGGTGCGAGGGCCAGCGCCGCGCGCGCCATGTCGCTCGCCGGGCGCAGCGCCAGGAGCAGATTGTCGCCCGGGGCAGCCTGCTGCAGCGCCCGCCTTGCGGTGTACCAGGCGGAAAGGGCGAGCGCGTCGCCATCTCGGGGATTGCGCGCCAGGAGCCGCTCGAAGCAGAGCGCCGCCCGCCCGTGATCGATCGCGCTGCCGCTAGTGCCGGCGACCCGGAACCGCAGCAGGCACGCGAACGGGGTCGGCTGGTCCTCGACCTCCCGCTGCGCCGCGAACCAGGCCCTGCCGCCCGCGAGCAGCGGGCCGTTGAAGGCCGCGATCGGGCTGACCAGGCGCCGGGCCGCGTCGGCAAGGCCGCGCTCCAGATTGGTGTCGTCGAAGGAGGCCTCGACGGTCGTCGTCCATGTGGCGGCTCCGCCCACGCGTGGCGAGAGCAAGAGACTGATCTCGATCCCGCCCGCCACCGGTCGCATCACCCCGGTGAGAAACAGCGCCGAGGCGGGCGGCGGGCGCGCATTGTGGACGGTCGCGACCGAAAACTCTGGGAACGCTGCAAGATCGGCTGCAACAGCATCGCGCAAGCCCTCGGCGACGGGATCGGGGGTCCGCGCATTCACGAGGTTGCTGAAGCTACCGACGAACACGACGGGCGGCTCGGGGCCATGCGTCCCGACCGCTGAACGTCCCGGCGGCGGCGCATGATCGAAGATCGCGGCAACGATCGCCAGCAGCACGAAGGAGAGCGCCACGACCGGCCCCGCGAGTCGCCCGGGCCGAAGCGGCGGAATGATGCTGGCGTGCCGGTTCGGGCGATCGGCGGACTGCACCCTAGTGATGGTGGGGCCGACGTCACTGGTCTCGGAGACCGCCGCCGTATTCGGCGTCGCCGCGGAGGGCGGCAGCCCATCCCGCT
>DASZTU010000126.1:0-2210 GCA_035547975.1 Devosiaceae bacterium
ACACTCCGCGCGCCCGACCTCTTTCACGAGCGGGCGGCGATCAAGTCCGGCGCAACCCTCGTGGCCGGTGTCGACGAGGCCGGGCGGGGGCCGCTCGCCGGGCCGGTGGTCGTCGCGGCGGTGATCTGGACCGCGAGGCGCCTGCCCAAGGGCCTCGATGATTCCAAGAAGCTCACGCCCGAGGCGCGCGAAGCGCTGTTTCCAAAAATCATGGCGGGCGGCATCGTGTCGGTCGTCGCCGCTCCACCCTCGATCATCGCCTCGCTCAACATCCTCGGCGCAACCATGTGGGCGATGCGGCAGGCCGTGCTGGGGCTATCCGTGCGTCCCGACCACGTGCTCGTCGACGGCAACCGGCTGCCGCCGAAGCTGCCGGTGCCGGGCACCGCAATTGTCGATGGCGACGCGCTTTCGGCCTCCATTGCGGCGGCCTCGATCATCGCCAAGGTGACGCGCGACCGCATGTGCCAGATCATGCACCGCGATACCCCGGATTTCGGCTTCGACGGCCACAAGGGCTACGCCACGCCCGAGCACCTCGAGGCCCTGGGCCGCCACGGCCCCTGCCGGCACCACCGCATGGATTTTGCCCCCTGCGCCGAGGCGCTGGCCCGGCAGCAGGGACTGCCGCTCGTTGCCGCCGAGTAGCCCCGAGCGGGTAACTTCCGCTTAACCCCCGCGCTTAAATTCGCTTTAACCCTAAGCCTCTTACAACCGTAGCCGTCAGTGCTGCGTAAGTTGTGAGTGGGATGTTGCGTACCGCGCGTCAGGCGGCCCCGGCCGCCGCGGATAAGTCCTCACTGCCGCTCGATACCATCCTCATCGGGGATTGCATCGAGCAGATGAATGCCTTGCCGGCCGGCTCGGTTGACCTCGTTTTCGCGGACCCACCCTACAACCTGCAACTGGAGCAGCCGCTTACCCGTCCCGACCAGAGCCACGTCGACGCCGTCGACGACGCCTGGGACAAGTTCGACAGCTTTGCCCACTACGACGCCTTCACCCGCGCCTGGCTCGCGGCCGCCCGCCGGCTGCTCAAGCCCGACGGCGCGCTCTGGGTCATCGGCAGCTATCACAACATTTTTCGCGTCGGCACGGCGCTGCAGGACCTCGAGTTCTGGCTGCTCAACGACGTGATCTGGCGCAAGGCCAACCCGATGCCGAATTTCCGCGGCACCCGCTTCACCAACGCGCACGAGACGCTGATCTGGGCGGCGCGGAGCCAGAAGAGCCGCGTGACCTTCAACTACGAGGCGATGAAGGCCGGCAACGAGGACACGCAGATGCGGTCCGACTGGCTGTTTCCGCTCTGCACCGGGGCCGAGCGGCTCAAGGGCGAGGGCGAGGGAAAACTTCACCCGACGCAGAAGCCCGAGGCGCTGCTGCACCGCATCCTGATCGCGACGACCAAGCCCGGCGATGTGGTGCTCGACCCGTTCTTCGGCACCGGCACGACCGGCGCCGTGGCGCGGCGGCTCGGCCGCCATTTCGTCGGCATCGAGCGGGATTCCGGCTATGCGGCCGGCGCGCTGAGGCGCCTCGCCGGCGTGCGCCCGGTTCCCGGGGACGCCGTGGCCCCCGCGCCCAGCAAGCGGCAGGCGCCGCGCGTCGCCTTCGGCGCCCTCGTCGAGCAGGGGCTGATCGCGCCCGGCGCGACGCTCGTCGACCAGCGCCGGCGCTTTGCGGCACTGGTGCGCGCCGACGGGTCGCTCAGCGCCGGGCCGCATCACGGCTCGATCCACAAGGTCGGCGCGCTGGTGCAGGGGGCGGAGGCGTGCAACGGCTGGACGTTCTGGCACCACGAAGCCGACGGGCGGCTCGCGCCGATCGACGAACTGCGCGGCAAGGTCCGCGCCGGACTGGGTTTGCTTTCCGCCTGAAATGACCTCCAAAACTCTTCAGGCAAGCGCGCCGCCGGCCTTCGGGCCGGCGGTTTGCTTTCCGAGCGCCGCGGCCAGCACCTTGCGGAAAATGGTCGGCAGCGCCTCGGCATCGAGCTCTGCCGGTGACGCCCACCAGCCTTCGGCAAGGGCGGCGGGTTCGGGCGCGGTGGTCGACCAAACGTCGAGCTCGACCCGCATATGGGTCAGGACGTGTGCGACCGTCCCGTGGTGGCGCCAGTCGCCCGGGAAGGGAAAGGGCGGCTCCATCCGGGCGGCCAGCCAGTCGGTGCCCGGCGGCTCGCTCATCTGCGCGTAGAGCCCGGTTTC
>DASZTU010000127.1:0-2003 GCA_035547975.1 Devosiaceae bacterium
GTGTAGCCGGTGAACTCCGGATGATCGCAGAGGTTTTCCCGCCCGGCCCTACAATAAGGGCAGGTGCCGTCGGTGTGCCCAAGCCATGGCACCCCCACGCGCGCGCCGATAGCGGGGCTGGCGACGCCCGGGCCGACCGCCTCGACGATGCCGACGATCTCGTGCCCGGGAATTCTCGGCGTCGGGACGTGCGGCAATTCGCCGTCGACGACATGGAGATCGGTGCGGCAGACGCCGCACGCCTCGACACGAACCCGGATCTGGCCGGGACCGGGCTCCGGGTCCGGCCGCTCTTCGGCCTTGAGCGGCGTGCCCACCCTTTCCAGCACCATTGCCCGCATTTCACGCCTCCTCGATCGATCTTACCGTTGGCCCGCTGCGGTGGCCGGCGGCCGGCCTTTTGGCGCAAAAGTCAGGCCGATTTCGGCACGACGAAGCCGGGCCACTGGCGGCGGATGGCGATGATCTGGAAAGCCCGGTGCTCGCCGTCGTCCTCATCGATGCCGACGGTGCGGCCGACGATGAACCGGTCCGGCGCGCTCGCAAAGCCGAGCGGCCGGTTGCTGGGGCGGGTGGGAAAATGGAAGGCGAGCCGGCCGTCCCCCTCGAGCCAGGCCTCGCCGCGCAGTTCCTCGTGCGGCCGGCAGCAGCGCACGAACCCGCTTTCGCCATCCTGCAGGGCCGTGAGGTTCAACCGGTTCCCGGGTCCGAGCGGCAGGTACAGGTGGTAGGTGAAGTTCCTGTTGCCGAACGGGTGTTCGGTGCAAGGGGCGAGTTCGAGCTCGATATGGGACAAGTCGGTTGGCATGGCGAGGGCACACCCTCCTCTCGCCATGCCTTTTGTGGCCTGCCGCGCCTGGCCACCTTGATCGGGGTCAATTCCCGAGGGCCGGGTCTGCGCTTTTCTACCTCGCGAGGATGACGGACCTCCCCCGTCCGGTCCTCGGCCCCCACGGGGAGCAGATCCCCGATTGAATGCAGGAGAACGTATCATGGCTGAAACGGCTACCAAGCTTCCGATCAAGAACGAGAACGGCAACAAGCCCGCGCCGGCGGGCAACTGGGCCCCGTTCGACCACCTGCGGCGCGAGATCGATCGCCTGTTCGACAACTTCGGCTTCGGCACGCGCCCGCCGCTCACGTCCCTCTTCGACGTCAACCTTCAATGGCCCTCGGCGGACTGGGCGATCCCGCCGGCCACCGATGTGGCGGAGAAGGACAATGAATACGAGATCACCGCGGAACTGCCCGGTCTCGCGGAGAAGGACATCGAGCTCAAGCTCGCCAATGGCGTGCTGACGCTGCGGGGCGAGAAGAAGGCGGAAAAGGAAGAGCGCAAGAAGGACTACTACCTGTCGGAGCGCCGCTATGGCTCGTTCATGCGCAGCTTCCAAATCCCCGAGGACGTGGATGCGGACAAGATCGCCGCGACCTTCGCCAAGGGTGTCCTGACCATCCGCCTGCCGAAATCGGCCCAGGCCCAGCAGAACGTCAAGAAGATCGACGTCAAGGCGGCCTGAGGCTTCACCTGCACGCCGCGGAGCGCTGCCCCGCGGCGCCGCCGCACCGTGCCGCCCGACGACGCCGGCTCCCGCCCCGAACCGGCAGACCGGAGGCGACCCCCGCACCCGGTCATCGGCATGGAAACGCTCTCGGCCTCCGGCCGAGAGCCGCGGCCCCCGGCTTCGCGAGCCACGCAACGCCGCTTCACCGACACTTCCATCACGCGTCACCGGCCGCCGCCCGGAACCCCTCCGCGCGGGCTTCGCGCCGCCGACAGACCGGAGCGCGAAGATTTCGCTACCGTCGGCGGGATCAACGACATCATTATGCTTTTGCGCGCGGGGCGATGTTGGCGGGCCGCGGCAAAACCTGTCTGAGGAGTGAAGGCATGAACCGGGATGGCATCGAAACCGCGGCACGAGCCTTGGCGGAGGCGGAACGCGCGCACAGGCGCATCGCAGCCCTGCCGGATGGCGCCCATCCCGATTCGCCCGCCGAGG
>DASZTU010000128.1:0-12682 GCA_035547975.1 Devosiaceae bacterium
CTCGAGGCGGTGACGAAGGCCGCGTTTGGGCAACGGCGCAAGATGGTGCGCCAGAGCCTCAAGTCACTGGCGGTGCCGGTCGAGCCGCTCCTCGCGGCGGCGGGCCTCAGGGGCGATGAGCGGGCGGAAAACCTGCCGATCGCGACGTTTCTCGCCCTCGCCCGGGCGTTGCCGGCCCTGCGTCGCGAAGCCTGAGCGACCGCACTTCCGAAGCGCAAAAGCGGTACCCACTTTTGCTGGAAGCGCTCTAAAGGCTGTCGATCTGGTTCTGCAGGTCCCGCACGAAATTGTCGAGCTGGAGCAGCCGTGAACGGGCTAGCCGCGCCGCGGCGAGAATCGAGCGCACCCGCTGCGTCGAGACCTCGAGATCCTCGTTGACGAGGACGTAGTCGTATTCGCGGTAGTGGTCCATCTCCAGCCGCGCGTTCTTGAGGCGCCGGCCGATGATTTCCGGGCTGTCCTGCGCCCGCCGTTCGAGCCGCGACCGGAGCTCCCGGATGGAGGGCGGCAGGATGAACACCGTCACCATGTCCGGACGGCACTTTTCGTAGAGCTGCAGGGTTCCCTGGTAGTCGATGTCGAACAGGATGTCGTTGCCGGCCGCCAGCTGCTCCTCGACGTGGGCGCGCGGCGTGCCGTAGAAATTGCCGTGCACCTCGGCGGATTCCAGCAGCTCGCCGTTGGCCTTCATCCGCTCGAAGGTCGGGATGTCGATGAAGTAGTAGTGCTTGCCGTCAACTTCGTCGGTCCGGCGTGCGCGCGTCGTCACCGAGACGGACAGCTTGATGTTGGGGTCCTGGCCGAACAGCGTCCGCGTGATCGACGATTTGCCCGCACCCGAGGGCGAGGCCAGCACCAGCATGACGCCGCGGCGCGCGAACTCCATCCATTCCCCCGGACCGGCGGACCGGCCGCTTCACTCGATGTTCTGAACCTGTTCGCGTAGTTGATCGATCACCGCCTTGAGGTCAAGCCCGATGGCGGTGAGCTCGACGGCAGCCGATTTCGAGCAGAGCGTGTTGGCCTCGCGGTTGAACTCCTGCGCCAGAAAGTCGAGCTTGCGGCCGATCGGGCCGCCGTCCGCCAGCAGCTTTCGCGCCGCGCTGACATGGGCCGTGAGGCGATCGAGCTCCTCGCGGATGTCGGCGCGGGTTGCGATCAGGAGCGCTTCCTGCGCCAGCCGCTCTTCGGAGAGGCCGGCACCCGCGTCTCGCAAATCGGCCAGCTGCAGGCGGAGCCGCTCGAGGGCGGCGTCGCGGCTGCGCGAAGGATGCGCTTCGGCCGCGCGGGTCAGCGCCTCGATCTCGTCGAGCCGGGCCGAGATCAGGGCGGCGAGCAGCCTGCCCTCGTTGCGGCGGGCATCGACGAGGCCCGCAAGGCACGTGTCGGCCGCCGCGAGGATGGCGCTCCCGAGCGTTTCCTCCTCTTCGGACGTGGGCGGGTGGCTGCGCTCGACCAGCACGCCCTTGAGCGCGAGGATGCCATCGAGCCGCGGCGCCTGCGCCTCGATCCGGTGCGCCAGGTATTCGAGCGCGCCGATCACCGTATCGAGCGCCTGCGCGTTGACGGCGATCTCGGTCCCCGCCCCGTCCCGTTCGACGTTGAGGGTGAAGGTCACCGATCCGCGGGTCACCACCTGCCCGATGCGGCGGCGCAGCTCCGTTTCGAGCGCGTCGAAGCCGGGGGCGAGGCGCAGCCGCAGGTCTAGGCCGCGGCCGTTGACGGATTTTGCCTCGCAGCTGAAGCTCGCCCCGGCCGCACTGCCGGCGGCGCGGGCATACCCCGTCATGCTGGCGATCGCTTCGCCCATCGATCGAAACTCCCGAAACGAACGCGTCAGCCGCCAAAAACATCCTGGGTCGTCGGCCGCGGCCGCGCGGGCCGGGTCGGCGGCTTGACGGCGGGCGCAGCTGCCGGCTCGGCCGGTGCCGCGACCGCGTTGCCCTCGCCACCCGGCCGCTCATTGGCCGGCATCGGCACCGGCACGTCGGAGCCGGTCGAGGCCGCCGCCGCGGGTGTCGTATCGCTGCCCGGAGCGGCCGTATCCGGCGTGCTCCCCTGGTCGGCGGGAGGCGCGGTGGCCGGGGCCGTGTCGGGCGTCGCGCCACCGCCATCGAGCGTCAGCTGGTTGCCCGCCGACTGCTGGTCGGAGGCGGCCGGCGCGGCGGGGGTCGTGCCGCCGGCCGGCGCCGCGCCCGAAGGCGGCGCGACGGTCGGATCGCCGGCCTCGGCGGCCTGCTGCTCCTCGAGCTGATCCTTGGCGGCCTCGGCATCGGCCGCGGCCTGCTCCTTCTGGACGGCGCGCAGCTTGGCGACGTTCTTGCGGTGTTCGGCAAAGGTCGCGGCGAAGAGGTGCCCGTCCTTGGGGTTGAGGCTCGCGGCCACGAAATAGACGTCGTTGCTCGACTTCGGGTGGGCCGCGGCCGTCAGCGCATCGACGCCGGGGTTGGCGATCGGGCCCGGCGGCAGGCCGTCGATCTGGTAGGTGTTGTAGGGCGTCGGCTGGTCGAGTTCGGCGCGGGTGGGCGCCCGGCCGCCCGCACCCTCGCCCTTGGTCAGGCCATAGACCACGGTCGGATCGGACTGGAGCCGCATGTGGCGGGCGAGGCGATTGTAGTAGACCCCGGCGATCATGGCGCGTTCGCTCGGAACCGGCGTCTCCTTCTCGACGATCGAGGCGAGCGTCACGAGCTGGTCGGGCGTCGAGAGCGGCACACCGGGGTCGCGATTGTCCCAGACCTCGGCGACCTTTGCCTTCATCGCCTCCTCCATCCGGTCGAGGACGGACTGGCGCGTCGCGCCCGGATCGAACTCATAGGTCTCCGGCAGGAGCGAGCCCTCGGGCGGCAGCACGGTGATGGTGCCGGTCAGCTTGTCGCTCTTGTTGAGGCGGTCGACCACCTGGGCGACGGTAAAGCCTTCGGGAATGGTGACGCTGATCGAAACCGGCTTGCCCTCGGTCAGCGTCTTGAGGATGTCGAACATCGACGCGTTGGCGGCGAGCCTGTACTCGCCGGCCTTGAGCTGGCCCTGCTTCTTGAGGGCGAGCGCGCCAAGCTGGAAAACGTAGCGGTTGTCGATCAGCCCCTGCTCTTCGAGACGTTCGCCCACGGAGGCGAGGTTGTTGCCCCGCTGGACGACGAAGTTGGTGTCCTTGCCGACGGGACCGCCCGCGTAAAAGGTGTGCGCGCCATAGGCCACGAGGCCGCCGGCCACCAGCACGCCCAGGACCAGAAGGGTCAGCAGCGCGTTGATGAAATCGACGAGACCGCGGCGCTGCCTTTGCCTTCTCTGCTTGCGGTCGGCCATCTACGCGAGAATTCCTCCGGGATGCGGCATTGTTTCAGGGAATCGGGCAAAAACAAGGGGGTGCGGCGTCGCGGCGGACGTTTGTGCCCAAGGGTTTGCGGCGCTCGCCGCGGCCAATCGGCCGGCCATCGAGAGCCCTCGGTGGAAGCGGATCGTCGGGCCCTGACGCGACGGCTCCCCCGGCCCAGGGCGCGGCGGCGCGGCGCCCGTCAATTCACCCGCGAGAAGATGAGCGAGGCGTTCGTGCCGCCGAAGCCGAATGAATTCGAGAGCGCGACGTCGACCTGCTTCTTCACCGCCGCCCTGGGGGCGAGGTTGATGGGCGTCTCGACCGAGGGATTGTCGAGGTTGATCGTGGGCGGGGCGATGTTGTCGCGAATGGCAAGGAGCGAGAAGATCGCCTCGATGGCACCCGCGGCGCCCAGCAGATGCCCCGTCGCCGACTTGGTCGAACTCATGACGACGTCGGCCGCGGCGTTGCCGAGGAGCCGCGTCACCGAGCCGAGCTCGATCTCGTCGCCGAGCGGCGTCGAGGTGCCGTGGGCGTTGATGTAGTCGATGTCGGCGGCCGAAATGCCGGCCCGCCTGATCGCCATCTGCATGCAGCGGTAGCCGCCGTCCCCGTCGGGCGCGGGCGCGGTGATGTGGTAGGCGTCGCCGGACATGCCGTAGCCCACGACCTCACCGTAGATCTTGGCGCCGCGGGCCTTGGCCCGCTCGTATTCCTCGAGCACGACGACGCCGGCGCCCTCGCCCATCACGAAGCCGTCGCGATCACGGTCGTAGGGGCGCGACGCCATCTGGGGACGATCATTGAAGCCGGTCGAGAGCGCCCGGCAGGCGGCAAACCCCGCCATCGACAGCCGGTTGACCGGCGATTCCGCGCCGCCCGCCACCATCACGTCGGCGTCGCCCATGGCGATGATGCGCCAGGAATCCCCGATCGCGTGCGCGCCCGTCGAGCAGGCGGTCACCACCGAATGGTTCGGGCCTTTGAGCCCGAAGCGGATCGAGATGTTGCCCGAGGCCATGTTGATGATGCGGCCGGGGATGAAGAACGGGCTGACGCGCCGCGGGCCCTTCTCGTGCAGCGTGACGGAGGTCTCGAAGATCGTGCCGATGCCGCCGATGCCCGAACCGACGAGCACGCCGGTGCGCTCGCGCTCCGCATCCGTCTTCGGCTCGACGCCCGCATCTGCGATGGCCTGCGTCGCCGCTGCCATGCCGTAGATGATGAACGGGTCGACCTTGCGCTGCTCCTTGACGTCCATCCAGTCGTCGGGGCTGAACTTGCCCTCGGCATAGCTGCCGAGCGGCACCCGGCAGGCGATCTGGCAGGCGATATCGTCGATCTCGAAATCGTCGATCCGCTTGGCGCCGCTCTTGCCGGCCAGGATGTTCGCCCAGGTGGTCTCGATTCCACAGCCGAGGGGGCTTACGATCCCCATCCCGGTCACGACGACGCGGCGCAATTCCATTGCGTTCGGCCCTGGCTCCGCTTCAGATCAGCTCGTCGCCTTGGTCAGGAAATTCACCGCATCTCCAAAGGTCTGGATCGACTCGGCTGCATCGTCCGGAATTTCGACGGAGAATTCCTCCTCGAAAGCCATCACCAACTCGACCTGGTCGAGAGAATCGGCGCCCAGATCATCGATGAAGCTGGCCTTTTCGGTGACCTTCTCCGGGTCGACATTGAGATGCTCGACGACGATCTTCCGGACGCGATCAGCGACATCGGTCATGGTACACTTCCCTTTCCACAAGCCTGTTGCGGGTTGTCATTTTGGCCGGCCGCAGGGACCGGCAGAACTCGTTGCGCCCACTGAAAACTAGGCGGGGACCCTGCCCGCCGCAAGATGCGCTCCGGCAGAGGACGGCGGCGCATTAACATATATCTTTGGCATTAGCCATATGGCCGAACCGGCCGATTCCGGGGCATCAGAGGATGTCCCCACCTGCCTTTCAGGCGGCCGGCGGCGGCCCCGAAAACGGTCTAGAGCATCAGCATGCCGCCGTTCACGTTGAGCGTGTGGCCCGTGACGTAGCCCGCCTCGTCGCTGGCGAGGAAGACGACGCAGGCGGCGACCTCGGACCCGGTGCCGAGGCGGGCGGCGGGTATGGTCGAAAGGATCGTCTCGCGCTGCTTGTCGTTGAGGGCGTCGGTCATGGCCGAGGCGATGAAACCGGGCGCAACGGCGTTCACGGTGATGTTGCGCGACGCGACCTCGGCCGCGAGCGCCTTGCCCATGCCGATGATCCCGGCCTTGCTCGCGGCATAATTGCCCTGCCCCGGATTGCCGGCGACGCCGACGACCGAGGAGATGTTGATGATGCGCCCGAAGCGCTGGCGCATCATGCCCCGCAGCGCCGACCGGGTCAGGTGGAAGGCGGCGGTGAGGTTCACGGCGAGGACCTCGTCCCACTCCTCGTCCTTCATGCGCATGAAGATGTTGTCGCGCGTCATGCCGGCATTGTTGACGAGGATGTCGAGCCCGCCCAGCGCCGCTTCCGCCTGCCCCACGAGCTTGTCCACTTCCCCGAGCGCGGCGAGGTTGCAGGGCAGGATGGCAGGCGTGCCGCCGATTTCCGCGGCCGTTTCCTCGAGCGCGGGAACGCGCGTCCCCGAGAGGGCGAGCTTTGCGCCGGCCGCGGCCAGCGCCCGGGCGATCTCCCGTCCGATGCCCCCCGAGGCGCCGGTGACCATGGCGCGCCTGCCCGTCAGATCAAACATTTATCGCCTCCGGATGAGAAATCGATGAAAGGGCAATTCGGTCAGCCGAGGCTCGCCACGAACGCCTCGAGTTCGGCCGGTGCGCCGATCGATACGCCCGTCGCGTCTGGCGCAATGCGCTTGGCGAGCCCGGAGAGTACTTTCCCGGCGCCCAGTTCGAGGAATTGCGTCACGCCCCCTTCGCCGGCGAGCCAGGCGACGCTCTCGGTCCAGCGCACCATGCCGGTGACCTGCTCGACGAGGCGCCGGCGGATTTCGGCGGGGTCGCTGATCGGGCGCGCCAGCACGTTCGAGACGACCGGCACGACCGGCGGCTTCATCTCCACCCGGTCGAGCGCCTCCGCCATGGCGTCGGCGGCGGGCCGCATCAGCGGACAGTGGAAGGGCGCGGAGACGGGCAGCGGCAGGGCGCGCTTGGCGCCCGCCGCCTTGCAGAGTTCGATCGCCCGATTGACCGCCGCGACATGCCCCGAGATCACGACCTGGCCGGGGGCGTTGTCGTTGGCGACGGCGCAGACATCGCCGTCCGAGCCGTCCGCTGCGGCGCGCTCGACGGCGGGCAGGTCGAGCCCGAGAATGGCGGCCATCGCCCCCTCTCCGACCGGCACGGCTTCCTGCATCGAGCGGCCGCGCAACCGCAGCAGCCGCGCCGTATCGGCGATGCCGAGGGCCCCTGCGGCGCAGAGCGCCGAATATTCACCCAGCGAGTGGCCGGCGACATAGGCGGCACTGGAGGCGACCGAAACTCCCTTCGCTTCGAGCACGCGGACCACCGCCATGCTCACCGCCATCAGCGCCGGCTGGGCGTTTTCGGTCAGGCGCAGCGTTTCATCGGGCCCCTCGAACATCACCGCCGAGAGTTTTTGGCCGAGCGCCGCGTCGACCTCTTCAAAGACCGCCCGCGCCTCGGGAAAGGCGGCGGCCAGTTCCTTGCCCATGCCGACGGCCTGGCTCCCCTGCCCGGGAAAGGTGAACGCGCGCGTGGTCATCGGGCCTCCTCGGGTCGCTCCCCCTGCTCGTTTGCCCGTGTATGTCGAGGGCGGCCCGCTGGCAAGTGCGCCCGCCCTTGATCCGGCTCAAGACAGCCCGGCGATCGCGTGGCAGGGTACCGCTTCGCAAGGAGGTGGCAGATGGGCAAGATCAACGCCGAATGGCATCGCGCGCACGTCATGCCGAAGAACCCCAATCCCAAGGAGCGGGCGCGCTGGCACTATGAGCACGCGCTCAACTGCGGCTGCCGCGAGATCACCCCATCGATCGCGGCGCTGCTCAAGGCCGAGGGATTTGAAGTGCCCCGGCCCGAGCAGCGGGTCAGCCGAAGCTGACCGTCACGTTGGCGCCGCAGAGGAGAACCCCGACCCGCTCGCCGCTCGCCGGCTTATAGCGGCCGGAGAGGAGCGCCGCGAAGGCCGCGGCGCCGCCGGGTTCGACGACCACCCGGAGCACGTCCCAGAGCGCATCCCGGGCGGCGGTGATCTCCTCGTCGCTGACGAGCAGCGCGTCCGCGATTTCGGTTCGGGCTATCGGAAAGACATTGGTGCCCAGCCGCCGCGCCCCGAGGCTGTCGGCCGCAATGCCCGAGACCTCGACGTCGACCGGCGCGCCGGCATCGAGCGCCCGCCGCAGGGTGGGCGCACGCTCGGGCTCGACGCCGATGATGCGCCGGCTGCGCGCGTACCAGGCGGCGATGCCGCCGATCAGCCCACCCCCGCCGACCGCCACGAGCAGAGTATCGACCGCCGGGGCCTGTTGCGCGAACTCGAGCCCCACGGTGCCCTGCCCGATCAGCGTTCCGGGATCGTCATAAGGGTGAACCGGCAGATCGCCGGTCTTGGCGACCCAATCCTGGCTCGCCTGGTAGGCCTCGGCGAATTCCTCGCCGACGACATGCACCTGCGCGCCATAGCTGCGGATCTTGGCGATCTTGGCCGGCGAGGAGATCTTCGGCACGAAGATGTGCGCCGGCCGGCCGAGCTCGCGCGCCGCATAGGCGACGGCCGCCCCGTGATTGCCGCCCGAGGCCGCAACCACCCCCTGCCCCGGCGTGCCGCGGGTCAAGAGGTTGAAGAAGGCGCCGCGCGCCTTGAACGTGCCCGAGACCTGGAGGAACTCGAGCTTGAAGACGATAGGCGCGGCCGCGAGACCAAAATCCTTGCCGGCAACCTCGATCACCGGCGTCTCACGGATATGGGGTCGGATCAGGGAATAGGCGGCGGCGATGGCGTCGGGGGTGATGGAGGTCATCTTAGGGACGGTAGCGTTGATGAGCGCATCAGGTGATGCGATTTTTGGCGCGCAAGGAGTGGAGGGATGCGCACCAGGGTCACCATAGACGACGAAACGCGCGAAAGCGCCCGTGAATTGTCGGGCATCGACGATGCGGCGGCGCTCGTGCCCCTGAGCCGGCTTTGTCCTTGCCCTCGCCGCGGTTTTCCCCTATGTGAGCGGCGCATTCGTTCGGCCGGGGGCTGAACGGAGGGCTGTGCATTGCCTCGGCAATGGATGGCAGGGCCCGAAAATCCCGTCCTCCCGTGTTCCCGCTCTTAGACTGCTTGGTCGCCTTTCCCATGGGCGTCAAGGAGGCTCCGCGCCGCTCGATGTCCGTTGTAGATCAAGGAGAAAGGCGCCTCATGGCCCTCTATGAGCATATCTTCCTGGCCCGCCAGGACGTTTCCGCGCAGCAGGTCGAAGAGCTGACCAACCAGTTCACCGAAGTGCTGAGCCAGGGCGGCGGCAAGGTCACCAAGACCGAGTACTGGGGTCTCAAGACCCTGAGCTACCGCATCCGCAAGAACCGCAAGGCGCACTATTCGCTGCTCAATATCGACGCCCCGCACACCGCGGTGGCCGAGATGGAGCGCCAGATGCGCATCAATGAAGACATCCTGCGCTTCATGACCATCCGCGTCGACGAGCTCGAAGAAGGCCCGTCCGCCATGATGCAGAAGCGCGACCGGGATGATCGCGATGGCGACCGCCGCGATGGGCGCGGCGACCGCGGCGACCGCTTCGGCGGCGACCGCCGGCCGCGCCGTTTCTGAGCATTAGGGATTTTGGAGTTTCGCCATGGCCATTCGTGACCTCACCACCACCCAGGCGCGCCGTCCCTTCCAGCGCCGGCGCAAGACGTGCCCGTTCTCGGGCCCGAACGCCCCCAAGATCGACTACAAGGATGTCCGGCTGCTGCAGCGCTACGTGTCCGAGCGCGGCAAGATCGTTCCGTCGCGCATCACGGCGGTTTCGGCGCTCAAGCAGCGCGAGCTCGCCCGCGCCATCAAGCGCGCGCGCTTCATCGGCATCAGGCCCTACGCGGTGCAGTAAGCCGCAAGGCGTCCCCGGGAAGCCGTTGAGGCGCCGGATGGGCCGGCGCCCCTAACTGCCTGGAGCGGCAGGACAGCAAAGGAACACACGATGAAAGTCATTCTCCTCGAGCGCGTCGGCCGCATGGGCCACATCGGCGACGAAGTCTCCGTGAAGGACGGGTTTGCGCGCAACTACCTCCTGCCGCAGCACAAGGCGCTGCGCGCCACCGAGGCCAACCGCAAGCGCTTCGAATCGGAGCGCCACCTCATCGAGCAGCGCAACCAGGAGCGCCGCGAGGCCGCGGCCGGCATCGCGCAGGGCCTCAACGGCAAGACGGTGGTGATGATCCGGCAGGCGGGCGAAACCGGCCAGCTTTATGGGTCGGTCTCCTCGCGCGACATCGCCGACGCGCTCGCCGTGGACGGCTTCACGGTGGCCCGCGGCCAGGTGAACCTCGCCGAGCCGATCAAGACCGTCGGCCTCCACAGCGTGGCGCTCAACCTCCACCCGGAAGTCGCCGTGACGATCACCGTCAACGTCGCACGTTCCGAGGACGAGGCCGAGCGGCAGGCCAAGGGCGAGGACCTGACGGTGCCGACCTTCGACGACGAGGCGGCCCAGGAATTCGCCGCCGGCCAGGCCGAAGCCGGCTCGGCCGCGGCGGACGCGTTCGAAGCCGAATAGGCGGCGGCGGCCGCTTCGGCGCCCACACCACAGCAGGAACACGGGCCGGGAGCGATCCCGGCCTTTTGCGTTTTTTACCCTTGGCTTGTGGCTCCGGGGCTCGAATCGCCCCACCCTTGGAGGCAAGGGGCGCGGTCGCGAATTCGGCGTTATCCCCGCTATCCTTGATGCGGGTGCAATGCGCCGGCTTGTGGCCGCGGTCCGCTTGCAGCGGGCGCCGGGAGGGTTAAGACAGCCTTAACGGCGGATGGAATCGGATGGCCGACAGCAACGTAACGCGGCTGCACCAGGGCAGCGACGACAAGAGCTTTCGGCTGGCGCCGCAGAACGTCGAAGCCGAGCAGGCCCTGCTGGGCGCGATTCTGGTCAACAACGAAGCCTTCTACCGCGTCTCGGACTTCCTGATGGCCGAGCACTTCTATGAGCCGATCCACCGCGACATCTACGAGGTGATCGGCAAGATCGTGCGCGCCGGCAAGTCGGCGACCCCGATCACCGTCAAGACGTTCCTGCCCGAAAATCTTGTCGCCGACGTCACCATGCCGCAATACCTGGCGCGGCTCGCCGCGGAGGCGACGACGATCATCAACGCTGCCGACTACGGGCAGACGATCTACGACCTCGCCATCCGCCGCAAGCTGATCGAGATCGGCGAAGGCATGGCGTCGACGGCCTACGATTCGGACGTCGAGGAGACCGCGCCCAAGCAGATCGAGGAGGCGGAAAAGCAGCTCTTCGAGCTCGCCGAGAGGGGGCGCTACGACGGCGGCTTCCAGCCCTTCAACGCCGCGACGACGGCGGCGATCGAGATGGCCGCCGAAGCCTTCAAACGCGATGGCTCCCTCTCGGGCATCGCGACGGGCCTCCACGATCTCGACCGGCAGATGGGCGGGCTGCAAAAGAGCGACCTCATCATCATCGCCGGCCGCCCGGGCATGGCGAAGACATCGCTCGCCACCAATATCGGCTTCCACGTCGCCAAGACCTGGCGGGGCGCCGTCACGCCGGACGGCCACCGCAAGACCGAGGATGGCGGCATCGTCGGCTTCTTCAGCCTCGAAATGAGCGCCGAGCAGCTCGCAACCCGCATTCTCTCAGCCGAGGCGGGCATCTCCTCGGCCGACATCAGGCGCGGCAACATCCACGAGAGCCAGTTTGCACAGCTTGTCGAGGCATCGAACCTCGTCGCCCAGGTGCCGCTCTACATCGACGATACCGGCGGCCTCGCGGTCGCCCAGCTCGCCGCCCGCGCCCGCCGCCTGAAGCGGCAGAAGGGGCTCGACCTGCTCATCATCGACTACCTGCAACTGCTTTCCGGCTCATCGAAAAAGGCGAGCGAGAACCGGGTGCAGGAGCTGACCGAAATCACCACCACGCTCAAGGCGCTGGCCAAGGAACTCGAGGTGCCGGTGATCGCGCTGAGCCAGCTGAGTCGGCAGGTCGAGGCGCGCGACGACAAGCGTCCGCAGCTGTCGGACTTGCGCGAATCAGGTTCTATCGAGCAAGACGCTGATGTGGTGCTGTTCATTTATCGCGAAGAATACTACCTGAAGAACAAGGAACCGAAGGAAGGCACCCCCGAACATCTGGCCTGGCAGGGAGAGATGGAAAAGGTGCACGGGCACGCCGAAGTGATCATCGGCAAGCAGCGGCACGGACCGACCGGGACGGTACAGCTCTCGTTCGAGGCGCAGTTCACCCGGTTCGGCAATCTCGCGCGGGAAAGCTATCTGCCGGAGCGGATGGACTGAGCATGCTCAAGATCCCCACCGCCGGATACGGACCGCGCCTCACGATCGACCTTGCGGCCCTGGCGCGCAATTTCCGCGCCCTCGAGAAGGTTTCGATCGGGGCGCTGTGCGGCGCGGTGGTCAAGGCGGACGCCTATGGCACGGGGATCGTGGCGGCGGCCGAAGCGCTGCACGCGGCGGGCGCGCATTTCTTCTTCACGGCGACGGTCGACGAGGCGGTGACCCTGCGGGGCGCGCTGACGGACGCCCATATCTTCGTTCTCGACGGGCTCTATCCCGGCGCGGCGGACGTCTATGTCGGGGAGCGGCTGATGCCGTGCCTCAATTCGCTCGCCATGCTCGAAGAGTGGCTGGCGTTCTGCGTCTCCCGCAATGAGGCATTTCCCGCCGCGATCCAGTTCGATACCGGCATGAACCGGCTCGGAATGCGCCTCACGGAAGTCGAGATCGTGAAGGGCCGGATGGACGAACTGGGGTTCGCCCCGCAGATGGTGATGAGCCATTTCGCCTGCGCCGACCAGCCCAACCACGAGATGAACCGGGTGCAGCTCGCGCTTTTCCAGTCGCTGCTGACCCACTTCCCGGGCATTCCGGCGTCGCTCGCCAATTCGGCCGGGCTGATGACGATGCGGGAATCGCACTTCCAGATGGTGCGGCCGGGGATCGCGCTCTATGGCGGTCGCGCCGTCAGCGGGCGGCGCAACCCGATGGCCCGCGTGGTGTCGCTCGAGGCGCCGGTGCTCCAGGTGCACGAGGCGCGCACCGGCGAGTCCGTCGGCTATGGCGCCGGCTATACGCTTTCGCGCGACAGCCGGATCGCGACGCTCGGCATCGGCTACGCCGACGGCATTTTTCGCTCGCTCTCGGCCTCGAACACCCATCCGGGCGGGCGGGTCTGCCTGCG
>DASZTU010000129.1:0-4534 GCA_035547975.1 Devosiaceae bacterium
CTCGCCCACGAGAAAGACGAGGTGCCGGCCGAAGGCGAGGCGCGGCTCTCCGCCTTCGCGCAGCGTCGCCTCGACGGCGAGCCGGTGGCGCGCATCCTCGGCCACCAGGAGTTCTATGGCCTCGACTTCACGCTGAACAAAGACACGCTCGTGCCCCGCCCGGAAACCGAGCTTTTGGTCGACGCCGCGCTCGAGGCGCTGGGGGAAAAACCCGCCCCGGTCTTCCTCGACCTCGGCACCGGCAGCGGCTGTGTCGCCATCGCCATCCTCAGGCACAATGCCAGGGCGCGGGCGGTCGCGACTGACATTTCCGCGGCGGCCCTCGCCGCCGCGACGGAGAACGCCCGCCGGCTGGGCGTGCTCGACCGCATCAGTTTCCGCCAGGGCTCCTGGTGCGCGCCGCTCAAGCCCGACGAGCGCTTCGAACTCGTGGTCTCGAACCCGCCCTATGTCGAAAGCGACATCGTCGATGAGCTGCAGCCGGAAGTCGCCGAGCACGACCCGCGCGTCGCGCTCGATGGCGGCGAGGACGGCCTTGCGGCCTATCGCGCGATCGTCGAGGGCGTCGGGACGCGGCTGAAGCCGGGCGGCGTGCTCGCCGTCGAGATCGGCAGCGAGCAGGGCCTCCAGGTCGGCGCCCTCCTCTCCACGGCCGGCTTTTCCGCCATCGACATCAGAAAAGACCTCGCCGGCCTTGATCGGGTCGTCGTTGCGCACCACTTGTAAGCTATGCGGCGAGAGGGCGCGGTCGGGCGGCATTTTCCGCTTGGAAAGCCCGAGCGAACACGCTAGGTTGCCCGTGCTGTCAGGGGCGCCAGGGGGCGCCAGCGACGGCCACCCGCTCATCGGCAAATGCGTTTGACAGCGCGGCTCACAAGATAGAGCCAGGCCATATGGTGCGGACCGAGTGGACGCTCCGCGCAGCTCTGGGGACTTGATTTCGCACCGCCGGTTTCTCTGCCGCCCCGTTTGGGGCACGGCGAGGTTCCGGTCTCAGTCGCGGCCAAGCTAAGTTTCTCACCAACCTCAAGCGGTTCAACAGCTTCAGATGAGACCAGGACAACAGAACAGTAACAAGAACCGCCAGCGCGGACGCAACAATGGCGGGCGCAAGCACATGAACCCGCTCTCACGCAATTACGAGAGCAACGGGCCGGATGTGAAGGTGCGCGGCAACGCCGCCCATATCGCCGAAAAATACGTGCAGCTCGCCCGCGATGCGCACGCGTCCGGGGACTCGGTGATGGCCGAGAACTACCTCCAGCACGCCGAGCATTATTTCCGCATCATCTCCGCCGCCCAGCAGGCGCAGCAGAGCCAGGGCCAGTTCCGCAGCGACCAGTTCGGCCAGCCCTTCGATGACGAGGCCGATGACGATTTCATCGGCGACGAGCAGGCGGACCGCTTCGAGATTCCGCAGTTCCACCAGCAGAACCAGAACCACCAGGGCGACCGGCAGTTCGATCGCAACCGCGGCGATGGCAACGGCCAGCAGGGCGACCGCCAGGGCCGGCCGGACCAGCAGCAGCGCCCCGACCAGCAGCAGCGTTTCGAGCCGCAGCGCCAACAGCCGGCCGAGGCGGCCGCCGAGTCCGGGGAGAGCCAGGAGACGCTGACCGCCGCCGATGCGTCGCTCGATTCCGGGCTCGAGACGCCCGAAAGCGAGCAGGGTCAGGGCGAACCGCGCCGCCGCGAGCGGCGGCCGCGCCGCCGCCGGCCGCAGATGGCGGCGGGCGAAGGGGCGGGTATCGACCCCAATGGCCCGCAGCCCGAAGTCGGCGACCTGCCCGCCTTCATTACCGCCGGGGGCGCGACCAACGCCGCCGAGTGAGGGGCTACGCAGCACCCAACAGGCAAGAGGCCGGGCATTGCCCGGCCTTTGTTTTTACGCCCCGCGACGGCGCGGGTTCGCAAGATCGGGGCTTTGGGCGCGCCGGCTCAGCTGGCCTTTGCCGGCGGCGCCTTGAGCTCGATGTCGATGCGAATGGTCTCGAAAGGCACGAACAGCCGGCCTTCGGCGTTGCGCTCGATGATCCCTTCGCCGAGAAGCGCCGCCGCGTCCGCGTGCACGCGCTTGACGTCGCGCCCGAGCGCACGCGCGAGCCCGCGGAGGCTCGACGGGCCGATCGCCTGCAGCTTCTGGATCAAAGCCCAGCGCTTGGGCGTGAACACTTCGAACAGCTGCTCCATGCTGGCGAAGCCTTGGAACTCGCCCTGATATTCTCCCGTCGCAAACGCCTTGAGCGCGCCCGCATTCATCGCCGCGATGGCGGCATTACGGTCAGGTTCAACCCTGATCGTCTTGGTACGCCGCACGCCAGCGCTCGACATCTTCCCAGAACTGGCGGAGGAGCTCTTCCGGACCCGTGAAGCGGTAGCTCTGCTCTGTTCCGCCCTCGTGGCGATGATCGCCTTTGCCTCGTTCATTGTCGTATCCAATCAGCCGCTCGCCCGGCACGCCGAAGAACAGCCGGTACTTGAAGTAGTGAAGACTGCCCAGCACAGGGACTGGAACGCGCCAGACTTTGATCTCGGCAATGGTGCCGTCGTCGAAGGTCTCCTTGAATTCGAAGATCAGGACGGCGTCCATGGCGGCAGCATGCGCGCGCGGCTGCCTGTTGTCAAACGCGCCAACAGCGGATCGGCTCCCCGGCTGCCGGCGGCGCCGCTCGATCCGGCCTGATCCAGGTCAATGCAGCCGATCCGCCCTTGCCTCTTCTGTTTGGCGGACGGCCTTCCCATATATGCTTGCGGAGTGCCGGACATGCCGCATGGGGTGTCCAAATCCAGCACTTCGGGCGACCGGGCAGGCGCTGACTCAGGCCACCCGGCGTGCAATGAGGAGCGAAGATGAACATTGAAAAATATACCGAGCGGGCGCGCGGCTTTATCCAGAGCGCGCAGACCTTTGCGCTCGGCAAGGGGCACCAGCAGTTCGCGCCGGCCCACCTGCTGAAGGTGCTGCTCGACGACCCCGAAGGCCTTGCCTCCGGCCTGATCGAACGCGCCGGCGGCGATCCCAAGATCGCCCGCGCCGAGACCGAGGCGGCCCTGCGCAAGATCCCTTCCGTTTCGGGGGACAACGGCCAGCTTTACCTGTCGCGCGAGATCGCGCGCGTTTTCGATACCGCCGAGCAGGCGGCGCAGAAGGCGGGCGACAGCTTCGTCACCGTCGAGCGGCTGCTGCTGGCGCTGGTCATCGAGAAGGATACCGATGCCGGCCGGATTTTGTCGTCGGCGCGGGTCACCCCGCAGGCGCTGAACGAGGCCATCAACCAGCTCCGCAAGGGCCGCACCGCCGATTCCGCCTCGGCCGAAAACCAGTACGACGCCCTCAAGAAATACGCGCGCGACCTCACCGCCGACGCGCGTGACGGCAAGCTCGATCCGGTGATCGGCCGCGACGAGGAAATCCGCCGCGCCATCCAGGTGCTGAGCCGGCGCACCAAGAACAACCCCGTGCTGATCGGCGAGCCCGGCGTCGGCAAGACCGCCATCGCCGAGGGGCTGGCACTCAGGATCGTCAATGGCGACGTGCCCGAATCGCTCAAGGGCAAGTCCCTGCTCGCCCTCGACATGGGCGCGCTCATCGCCGGCGCGAAATACCGCGGCGAGTTCGAGGAGCGCCTCAAGGGCGTACTGAGCGAGGTCGAAGGCGCCGAGGGCAGCATCATCCTCTTCATTGACGAGATGCACACCCTCGTCGGGGCCGGCAAGACCGATGGCGCGATGGACGCCTCGAACCTGCTGAAGCCCGCTTTGGCGCGCGGCACGCTGCACGCCGTGGGCGCAACGACGCTCGACGAGTATCGCAAGTACATCGAGAAGGATGCCGCGCTCGCGCGCCGCTTCCAGCCCGTTTATGTCGACGAGCCGACGGTCGAGGACACCATCTCGATTCTCCGCGGCCTCAAGGAGAAGTACGAGCTTCACCACGGCGTCCGCATCTCGGACTCGGCGCTGGTGAGCGCGGCTACGCTCTCGAACCGCTACATCACCGACCGCTTCCTGCCCGACAAGGCCATCGACCTCATGGACGAGGCCGCGGCGCGGCTGCGCATGGCCGTCGACTCCAAGCCCGAGGCGCTGGATGAGCTCGATCGCCGCATCATGCAGCTCAAGATCGAGCGCGAGGCGCTGAAGAAGGAGACCGATGAGGCCTCGCACCAGCGGCTTGAGCGGCTCGAGCACGAACTCTCGAACCTCGAGGATGAAGCCCAGGCGCTGAGCCAGAAATGGCTTGCCGAAAAGGAGCGCCTGCAGGGCGCGACCAAGCTCAAGGAGGACCTGGACAAGGCCCGCACCGAGCTCGAGCTGGCACAGCGCAAGGGCGATTTCACCCGCGCCGGCGAGCTCGCCTATGGGGTAATCCCCGAGCTCGAAAAGAAGATCAAGGCCGCCGAGGCCGCCAAGGCGCAGGGCGAGGCGACGATGGTCGCCGAAGTGGTGCAGCCCGCCGATATCGCGCAGGTCGTGAGCCGCTGGACCGGCATCCCCGTCGACAAGATGCTCGAGGGCGAGAAGGAAAAGCTCC
>DASZTU010000130.1:0-2380 GCA_035547975.1 Devosiaceae bacterium
GGCCGTGATGGCCGGCAATATCGCGGCCGGGCTCGGGCAGCTGGAAAGCCTCTACCAGGCCGGGGCCGACCCGGTGACGCTGATCGCCGATCTCGCCGATCTGACCCATCTCGTGACGCGCCTCAAGATCGTCCCCTCGGCCGCCGATGACGTCTCCCTCACCCCGGATGAGCGCACCCGTGGCGCGCAATTGGCACAAAAACTCGGCATGCGCGCCCTGAGCCGCGCCTGGCAGATTCTGTTCAAGGGGCACGAGGAGGTGACGGCCGCCGGCAATGCGCTCCAGGCCGCCGAAATGGTGCTCGTGCGCCTCGCCTATGCGGCCGATCTGCCGACGCCCGACGAGCTCATCGAGCGGCTGCGCGACCAGCCCGCGGCGCCGATAGGTGGCCCGATGCCGCAGGCGCCCCGCAATGGGGGCGGCGCCACCGCCCTCCGGCAGCCGTCGGCCGTCTCCACGGCTGCCCCGGCTCCGACGATTGCGACCGCGGCTCCGGCTCCGGCCCGGGCCGAGGCGCTCCCGGCGGGCGCAGCACCGCAGGCCGGGACTATCCCCCGCAGCTATGCCGAGCTGGTGGCTCTCGCGCGGGAGCAACGCGACCTGCTGCTCAAGCATGCTCTCGAGGGACAGCTGCGCCCCGTCTCCTTCGCGGAAGGCCGCATCGAGGTCGCGCTCGCGCCCGGCGCCGATCCCGGCCTCATCCAGATGCTCTCCGCCCGCCTCAAACAGTGGACCGGCCGCAACTGGATGATTTCGGTCGCCAATAATGCGCCCGCCGGCCCGACGCTGCGCGAAATCCGTCAGCAGCGCGAAACCGAGGCGCAGGGCGAGGCGACCGGTGACCCGCTGGTCAGCGCCATCCTCGAAATGTTTCCCGGCGCGACCGTGAAAGTTCGCCTGCGCGAGGAGGAGCCGCCGCCTCCCCCGCCCCTGAGCGATGCAGAGCTCGAGGCGCAGTTCGATGCCCAATATGCCGAGGAGGTCGCGCCCGACGCCGACCTCCTGCCCGACGAGACAGACGACACCGAAGAGGATGATTGATGGTCGATTTCATGGGGATGATGAAGAAAGCCGAAGAGCTCAAGGCCAAGATGGCCGAGATGCAGGACAAGCTCGGCGATCTTGTCGTCGAGGGTCGCTCGGGAGGGGGCCTCGTGACCGTCTCGCTCTCCGGCAAGTTCGAGCTCAAGGGCATCCATATCGACCCGAGCCTGATGAAACCGGGCGAGGAGGGTATCCTCGAGGACCTGATCATTGCGGCCCATGCCGACGCCAAGGGAAAAGCCGAGACCGAGGCCGCCCGGCAGATGCAGGAGCTGACCGCCGGCCTTCCGCTGCCGCCCGGCATGAAGCTGCCCTTCTGAACGGCGCGGTCGCGCGGCAGCTTCCCCGCGGGCAGAACCGGCCGCTGCGTATCCCCTTCCGACCCTCCTTTCGCGTGCGACGATGGCCAACGCCGGTTCTGAAATCGAGCAGTTGATCCAGCTGCTGGCGCGCTTGCCGGGGCTCGGCCCGCGCTCGGCGCGGCGCGCGGTGCTGCACCTCATCAAGAAGAAGGACAGCCTCATGCTGCCGCTCGCGGCCGCGCTCGACCGCGCGGTCGAGGCGGTAAAGGTCTGCGAAATCTGCGGCAACATCGATACCCGCTCGCCCTGCGCCATCTGCACCGATCCGCGCCGGTCGGAATCCGGCCTGCTGATCGTCGTTGAAGACGTTGCCGACCTTTGGGCGCTGGAGCGGGCGGGCGTCGGCCCGGTGCGCTACCACGTGCTGGGCGGCGTGCTGTCGCCGCTCGACGGCGTCGGCCCCGACGACCTCTCGATCGGCGCGCTCATCGCGCGCGCCGGCGACTACCGCGAGATCGTGCTCGCGGTGAACGCGACCGTCGAGGGCCAGACGACCGCGCACTACATCACCGACCGGCTGCAGGGGCTCGGCGTGAAGGTCACGCGGCTCGCCCACGGCGTGCCGATCGGCGGCGAGCTCGACTATCTCGACGAGGGGACGCTCAGCCAGGCGCTCAAGGCGCGGACGGAGATGTGACGGGCGACCCGACGCCCAGCCGGTGACGCGATCGGCCTAGCGGGCGACGTCGTCGTCATTGTCGATGTCGCCCTCGTCGTCCTCCTCTTCGAAGTCCTCGCGATCGGCCTCCCCATAGGCGTCGGCGCCGGCCTCTTCCTCTTTGTCCAGCCACTCGTCTTCTTCGTCGAGCGAGGCCTCGTCCTCCTCCTCAAGCTCTTCGAGCTCGTCGGAATCCGGCGCCAGCGTCTCCCGATGTGCCAGGGGATCGCTGTCGAAGTCGACACCGAGCTGGTCGCTCTCGCCCTCGAGCTCGGCGATCCGCCCGTCGATTTCCGTCAGCAGCGCCTCGGCGTC
>DASZTU010000131.1:0-3979 GCA_035547975.1 Devosiaceae bacterium
TCGTCGAAAAACGCCGCCTCGCGGGGGCGTGCCGAGGCGTGGCGCTCGGCCGGGCGAATGCTGAAAGGGGCGGGCGATAGCTCGTTCATCGGCGTAGGGGCGGCAGGGGCATTCCCCAACAGCATAGGCGCGGGCGTGCCGCTTTGGAATGCCCACCGAAACGCTGCCAGGCGCCCCGAAGGCCCTTGCACCGCCCCAAAACTCCGCTACTTCATCAGCGCGGCCATATCAGAGGAGAAAAAGGCACCCATGAGCGACATGACCGTCGCCGCGGCGATCGACAACATCTATGCCTCGCTCAAGGCGGACAACGCCGATCTCGACCAGCACATCGCCGCGCTGAAGGCCGCGATGGTTTCCGAGGGGGTGAAGGAGGCGACGTTCGATCCCAAGCGGCTCGCCCAGAACAACCGCCAGGGCCGCAAGCTCATGCAGGCCTATTTCCGGCAGCGCGGCGTCACGGTGCGGTTCGAGAACTGAAGGCGGCCCGCGGCGAACCTGACCAAACGGCCAGTTTCATCGATAGGCGCAAATCGCCCATTTTCCTTCTATTGCTGGCGGTCACAGTCGGGCCTAAGTGTGCCTTTACCGCCGCTTAACGCAGCGCCGTCTGCAATCGGCCATTCGTGCTGATTCGTTTCCAACAGGGGCAAGGGATGAGAGATCCGATCGACACCTACACCAACATGCTCGTGCCCATGGTGGTCGAGCAGACCAACAGGGGCGAGCGGGCGTTCGACATCTACTCGCGCCTGCTCAAGGAACGCATCATCTTCGTGACGGGGGTGGTCGAGGACAACATGGCGGCCCTGATCGTGGCGCAGCTGCTGTTCCTCGAGTCCGAGAACCCCAAGAAGGAAATCTCGATGTACATCAACTCGCCGGGCGGGGTGGTGACGGCGGGATTGGGCATCTACGACACCATGCAGTTCATCCGGCCGGCCGTGGCGACGCTCTGCGTCGGGCAGGCCGCCTCGATGGGCTCCCTGCTGCTCACCGCCGGCGAACCCGGCATGCGCGCCGCGCTGCCCAATGCGCGTGTGCTCCTGCACCAGCCGTCGGGCGGCTTCCAGGGCCAGGCCTCAGACATCGAGCGGCACGCCGAGGACATTCTCAAGCTGAAGCGGCGCCTGCACGAGATTTACGTCAAGCATACCGGGCAGCCTTACGAAACGATCGATCGTACGCTCGACCGCGACTACATGATGAGCGCGCAGGAGGCGAAGGACTTCGGTCTGATCGACAGCGTCTTCGAAAAGCGCGCCATTCCGGAGCCCGCATGAACGCGGTTAACCTACACCGACAAGGCCACGGGACTGTGACAGTCGCGTAATTGCCTCTCGCCGAATCGGCCGTTAAGGTCGGTTCGGCTTACAACTTGTTTAGGTCTGGTGCGTTAGCGTCTCGGCGCGCACCATTTGGGAGCGGTCCTCCCGGGAGTGACAGGATGTCCAAGGACACAACCAGCGGCGAATCGAGCAAGAACACGCTGTATTGCTCGTTCTGCGGGAAATCCCAGCACGAAGTTCGCAAGCTGATCGCAGGTCCCACGGTCTTCATCTGCGACGAATGCGTCGAACTGTGCATGGACATCATCCGCGAGGAAAACAAGACTTCGATGGTGAAGTCGGCCGACGGGGTGCCCACCCCGGCAGAAATCTGCAAGATCCTCGATGACTATGTGATCGGCCAGTCGCGCGCCAAGCGCGTGCTGTCGGTGGCCGTGCACAACCACTACAAGCGCCTCCACCACGCCACCAAGAACCAGGACGTCGAGCTCTCGAAGTCGAACATCCTGCTGGTGGGCCCGACCGGCACCGGCAAGACGCTGCTGGCGCAGACGCTGGCGCGCATCCTCGATGTGCCGTTCACCATGGCGGATGCGACGACGCTGACCGAAGCCGGCTATGTCGGCGAGGACGTCGAGAACATCATCCTCAAGCTGCTGCAGGCCGCCGACTACAACGTCGAGAAGGCGCAGCGCGGCATCGTCTATATCGACGAAGTCGACAAGATTTCGCGCAAGTCCGACAATCCCTCGATCACCCGGGACGTGTCGGGCGAGGGCGTGCAGCAGGCGCTGCTGAAGATCATGGAAGGGACCGTCGCCTCGGTACCCCCGCAGGGCGGGCGCAAGCACCCCCAGCAGGAGTTCTTGCAGGTCGACACCACCAACATCCTCTTCATCTGTGGCGGTGCCTTCGCCGGCCTCGAAAAAATCATCCAGGCCCGCTCGGAAGGCTCGGGCATCGGTTTTTCGGCCGTGGTGAAGGATCCGCGCGACCGCCGGGTCGGCGACGTGCTCAAGGAGGTCGCCCCCGAGGATCTGGTCAAGTTCGGCCTCATCCCCGAGTTCATCGGCCGTCTGCCGGTGATTGCAACGCTCGAGGACCTCGACGAGGCGGCGCTGATCCAGATCCTGACCGAGCCCAAGAACGCGCTGGTTCGCCAGTACCAGCGGCTGTTCCAGATGGAAGACGTCGAGCTCACCTTCCACGAGGACGCGCTCAAGGCGATCGCCCGGCATGCCATCGAGCGCAAGACCGGCGCGCGCGGCCTGCGCTCGATCATGGAGGGCATCCTGCTCGACACCATGTTCGACCTCCCGGGCCTCGAAGGCGTCGAAGAGGTCGTGATCTCCGCCGAGGTGATCGAAAACAAGGACGTGCGGCCGCTCTACATCTACTCCGAACGGAAGAAGGAAGAGCTCTCGTCCACCGCGTGACGGCCGCTGTTGCTGTCCATCGTTTGAGCGCCGGGTGGCCCACCAGCCGCCCGGCGCTTCCCATTCGGGCCGTCGATGGCTGATCCGCGGCTTCCTGAGGCGCTGCGCGCCGCGCTCGAGGCCCTGCCGCTCGGCGGGGCGGAGGCCACCCGCCGCTCGGCGGCGCTTTCGACCGCTTACCGTTCGCTGCGGCCGTCCTCGGGCGCCCTCGCCGGGGAGGCCGATGTTGCGGCCTATCTCGCGACGCGCATGCCGGCGACCTATGCGGCGATCCACTCGGCGCTGTCGGAGGCGGCCGCGCGCGTCTCTTCTTTCGCCCCGCTGACGCTGCTCGACGCCGGCGCCGGGCCGGGAACGGCGAGCTGGGCCGCGGCGGCGCTGTTTCCGGGCCTCGCGCGGGTGACGCAACTCGACCACAATGCCGGCATGCTGAAGGCGGGAAGGGAGCTCGCGGCGGCGGACCCGCTCCTCGCCGAGGCCGAGCAGGTGAGGGGGCCGCTCACCGCGCCGCCGCTCGAGGGCCGGCGTTTCGACCTCGTCGTGGCCGGCTACGCGCTGACGGAGCTGCCGGACAGCGCGGTCGTGGACGCCGCCCTGGGCCTCTGGCACCACTGCGATGGGCTGCTCCTCATCGTCGAACCGGGCCGGACACGCGATTACGGGCGGCTGATGGCGGCGCGGTCGGCGCTCTTCGACGCCGGGGCGCAGATCGTGGCGCCCTGTCCGCACCAGGGGCCCTGTCCGCTGCCGGCCGGCGACTGGTGCCACTTTTCCGTCCGCCTGCCGCGGAGCAAGGCGCACCGGCGCCTCAAGGGCGGCTCCCTCGGCTATGAGGACGAAAAGTTCAGCTACCTCACCGTGGCGCGCTCCCATCTGCGGCCGGCGCCGGCCGCGGCCCGGGTGCTTCGGCCGCCGCTGGTGCGCAAATTCGCGGTCGAACTCACGCTTTGCGCCCGCTCGGGCCTCGAGCAGCGCGCTGTGACGAGACAGGAAGGCGGGGCGTACAAGGCGGCAAAGAAGCTCGCCTGGGGAGATGCGCTCGACTGATGCGGCTTGTTGCTGCCGATGGGCGGGCGTAGCCTGCACCCCCTGAAAGGGAGGTGGTTCATGGCACGATACGACAGCATTCTGGGAACGGTCGGCAACACGCCGGTGGTCAAGATCAATCGCCTCGCGCCCGAAGGGATCAATCTCTGGGTCAAGGTCGAGGCCTTCAACCCGCTGGGATCGGTCAAGGACCGGCTGGCCCTCGGG
>DASZTU010000132.1:0-12086 GCA_035547975.1 Devosiaceae bacterium
CGTCGGGGACCAGGATGGCTCGACCCCGCCCCGTGCCGTTGCCGATTTTGCCAAGACGATCCCGGGCGCGCGGTTCGAGCTCATCGAAGACTGCGGGCACCTCCCGAGCATCGAGCAGCCCGCCGTGCTCGCCGAGATCATGCGCGCCTTCCTTTCCCTCCTTGCCACGGAGCCGGTTTCCCATGTCAGCCACTGAGATCAAGTCGCCACGGCTGCGGCAGGGGCAGGAAACACGCCGGGCCGTGCTCAGCGACGCCTATGTCGAGCGCGTCGAAGCGGCGACGACGCCTTTCGACGAGCCGTTCCAGGCGCTGATCACCGAAGCCGCCTGGGGGCATCTCTGGTCGCGCAACGAATGGAGCAAGCGCGAGCGCTCGATCGTGACGATCGCGCTTCTCGCGGCCCTCGGCCACACCGACGAGCTGGCCATGCACATCCGCGCGACGGTCCGGACCGGTGCAACAGAAGCCGATATCCGCGAGGCACTGCTGCACGTTGCCATCTATGCCGGGGTGCCGACGGCAAACACCGCCTTCCGCGTCGCCAAGCAGGTGCTGGCGGAGATGGCGGAGGAGCGGGCCGAATGAGCCCGCCCGGGAGCAATGCCGCGCCGGAGACCGGGCCGTTTTTCCCGCGCGACCTCGCCTGGCACCCGCCGGCGCTGACTCCCCGCTACAAGACGACGGTGCTCCGCTCGCCGCAGCGCGCGCTGATCTCCTTCCCCAACACCCTCTCCGAGATCACCGGGCCGGTCTTCGGCCACGGCATTCTGGGTGAGCTCGACAACGATCTCGTCCACAATTTCGCGCGCCCGGGCGAAGCGGCCCTCGGTCCCCGGATCATCGTCCACGGCCGGGTGCTCGACGAGCGGGCGCGGCCGGTGCCGGGCGTCCTCATCGAGTTCTGGCAGGCCAATGCCGGCGGCCGCTACCGGCACAAGAAGGACGGCTATCTCGCCCCGCTCGATCCCAATTTCGGCGGCTGCGGGCGGACGATCTCGGCCGAGGACGGCTCCTATGCCCTGCGCACGATCAAGCCCGGACCCTATCCCTGGCCGAACGGCGTCAACGACTGGCGCCCCTCCCACATCCACTTTTCGGTCTTCGGCTCGGGCTTTGCGCAGCGGCTCATCTCGCAGATGTATTTCGAGGGCGATCCGCTCATCCCGCACTGCCCCATCCTCGGCGCCATCGCCGATCCGGCCGCGGTCGAACAGCTGATTGCGCCGCTCGACCTCTCGGCGACCGTCCCGATGGACGCGACGGCCTATCGGTTCGACATCGTGCTGCGCGGCCGCCGGTCGACATTCTTCGAGAACCGGCCGGAGGGTAACTGATGCCCCAGGCGCTCGACCGGCTCAAGGAAACGCCCTCGCAGACGGCGGGCCCTTACGTCCATATCGGCCTCATGCCGAATTTCGCCGGGATCGCGGGCATCTACCCGGCCGATCTGGGCGGCCGGCTGGTCAACGAGCGCACGCTCGGCGAGCGCATCGCCATCGAGGGCCGGGTGCTCGACGGGGCGGGCGAGCCGGTGCGCGACTTCGTCATCGAGCTCTGGCAGGCCGACGCTGCCGGCCTCTACCCCAGCCCATCCGAGACGCGCGGCACGGCCGATCCGAATTTCACCGGCTGGGGGCGAACCGCGGCGGACCCCGAGACCGGCGGCTATCGGTTCGAGACGATCAAGCCCGGCCGGGTGCCCGCGACCGACGGGAGTCTCCAGGCGCCGCATGTGAGCCTTTGGATCGTCGCGCGCGGCATCAATCTCGGGCTGAACACGCGGATGTATTTTTCCGACGAGGAGGAGGCCAATGCCGCCGATCCCGTCCTCCGCCGGATCGAGCATCGCGGGCGCATCCCGACGCTGATCGGGACGCGGCAAGGCAACGTCTATCGCTTCGACATCCGCCTGCAGGGCCCGGGCGAGACCGTGTTCTTCGACATCTAGGAGTCGGCAGTGAGCGTCCTGCCGTTCGATCATCCCTGGCTTTCGGGCCTCCTCGGCGACGACGAAGTGGCGGAGCTTTTCCAGCCCATCGCGGAGCTCAGGCAGATGCTCGCCTTCGAGCGGGCGCTTGCGGGTGCGCAAGCCGCCGAGGCGCTCATCCCAAGCGAGGCCGCCGAATACATCGCCCGGCGGCTCGAGGACTTCTCGCCCGACGACGAGGCGCTGGCCCGGGGCGCGAGCCGCGACGGGGTGGTGGTGCCCGAACTCATCCGGCAGCTCCGGGCCTTCCTCGGCGAGCGTGGCGAGTTCCTGCATCGCGGGGCAACGAGCCAGGACGTGATCGATACGGCGCTGGTGCTCCGCCTCAGGCCGGCGATCGGCATCCTGTCGCAACGGCTCGCCAGCCTCCACGCCGCCCTCACGCGGCTCTCGCAGTCACAGGGGCGCCGGCGGCTGATGGGCCGCACCCGCATGCAGGATGCGCGGCCGATCGCGGTCGCCGACAAGCTCGCAAGCTGGATACTGCCGCTCGAGCGGCACAAAAAGCGCCTCCACGAGTTGCGGCCGCGGCTCCTCGCCCTGCAGTTCGGCGGTGCCGTCGGCATCCGCGACGGGCTCGCGGGCAAGGGCGATGCGATCGCGCAGCGAATGGCCGAGACGCTCGACCTCGAACTCCCCAGTGGCAGCTGGCACACGCAACGCGACAACCTCGCCGAGTTCGCCGGCTGGCTGGCGCTGGTGAGCGGCAGCCTCGGCAAGATCGGGGCCGACATCGGGCTCATGGCGCAGATGGGCGACATCCGGCTCGAGGGGGGCGGGTCGTCCTCGGCAATGCCGGGCAAGCAGAACCCCATTGGGGCCGAGGTCCTGGTGACGCTGGCGCGCTTCAACGCCACGCTGGTCGGTGGCATGCATCAGGCGATGGTCGCCGAACAGGAGCGCTCCGGGGCCGCCTGGAGCCTCGAATGGCTGATCCTGCCGCAAATGCTGGTCGCGACGGCGGGCGGCCTCCGGCGGGCGAACCTCCTCGCCGCCGACATCATCGAGATCGGAACGGACGGCTGATGCGAACGCAGGTTGCGATCATCGGCGCGGGGCCCGCGGGCCTGCTGCTCGGCGCCCTGCTCCATAAAGCCGGCATCGACAATGTCATCATCGAACGCGCCACGGCCGAGCACGTGCTCTCGCGCATCCGGGCGGGGGTGCTGGAGCGGGGCACCGTCGCCCTGCTCGAATCCGTCGGCTGCGCGGGGCGGCTCAAGACCGAGGGACTCGTCCATGAGGGCATCGATATCGCCTTTGGCAATACCATCCACCGCGTCGACCTGAGGCACCACTCGGGCGGCCACGCGGTCACCGTCTACGGGCAGACAGAGGTGACGCGCGACCTGATGCAGGCCCGCGCGGCCGCCGGGCTCGCGACGTTCTACGAGGCGGCTGATGTCGTTCTCGACGATCTCGCCGGTTCCCCCGCCGTGACCTTTGCGCAGGACGGGGCAGCGCAGCGCATCGCGTGCGACTTCATCGCGGGGTGCGACGGCTTTCACGGGGTCAGCCGGCAGAGCATCCCCCCGGGCGTGCTCGCGACTTTCGAGCGGGTCTATCCCTTCGGCTGGCTCGGGCTTCTCGCCGACGTGCCGCCCGCCAATGACGAACTGATCTACGCCCGGCACGAGCGCGGCTTTGCCCTTTGCTCGATGCGCTCGCCGACGCGCAGCCGGTACTATGTGCAGGTCTCGGCCGACGAGAAGGCCGACGCCTGGAGCGACCAGGCGTTCTGGGACGAGCTGAGGCGCCGCCTGCCGGAGGCGGCGGCGGACCGCGTCGTCACCGGACCTTCGCTCGAAAAATCGGTTGCGGCCCTGCGCTCCTTCGTCGTCGAACCGATGCAGGTCGGCAGGCTCTTCCTGTGCGGCGACGCCGCGCACATCGTCCCACCGACCGGGGCGAAGGGGCTGAACCTCGCCGCGAGCGACGTCCACTACCTCGCCGAGGGGCTCACCGCGCACTACCGGGAGAGGTCCGACGCGGCGCTCGACGGCTACTCGGCGCGGGCGCTGGCACGCGTCTGGAAAGCGGAACGCTTCTCCTGGTGGATGACCTCGACGCTGCATCGGTTTCCGGAGGCGGGACCCTTCGGCGAGCGGCTGCAACTCGCCGAGCTCGACTATCTCACCCATTCGGACGCGGCGATGAGCGCGCTCGCCGAAAACTACGTCGGGTTGCCGTTCTAGCGGCTATTGCGGTCAGACCCGCTCGAGAGCGAGGGCAATCCCCTGCCCCACGCCGATGCACATCGTGGCGAGGGCCCGGCGCCTGCCGGTGAGCCGCAGCTCGAGCGCTGCGGTGCCGGCGATGCGGGCGCCGGACATGCCGAGAGGATGGCCGAGCGCGATGGCGCCGCCATTGGGGTTGACGTGGGGCGCATCGTCCGGAAGGGCGAGCTCGCGCAGCACGGCCAGAGACTGGCTGGCAAAGGCTTCGTTGAGCTCGATGACGTCGAAATCGGCCGGGGCGAGGCCGACCCGGGCGCACAGTTTTCGGGTCGCCGGCACCGGGCCGATGCCCATGATGCGCGGCGGCACACCGGCCGCGGCGCCGCCCAGCACGCGGGCGATCGGATCGAGCCCGTGCCCCCTCGCCGCGGCTTCGGAGGCGATGATGAGCGCCGCCGCGCCGTCGTTGACGCCGGAAGCGTTGCCGGCGGTGACTGTCCCGCCCTCCCGAAAGGGTGTCGGCAGCCGCGCCAGTGCCTCGAGCGAGGTGTCGGAACGCGGGTGCTCGTCCCTGTCGACGACCAGCGGCTCCTTCCTGCGCTGCGGGATGGTCACCGGCACGATCTCCCTTCCCAGCCGCCCGGACTGCTGGGCGGCCACGGCGCGCTGCTGCGAGCGGAGCGCGAAGGCATCCTGATCGGCGCGGCTGATGGAAAAAACCTCGGCCACGTTCTCACCCGTCTCGGGCATCGAATCGATGCCGTATTGCTGCTTGAGCAACGGGTTGACGAAGCGCCAGCCGATCGTCGTGTCGTAGATCTCGGCGTTGCGGGAGAAGGCGGTTTCCGCCTTGGGCAGCACGAAGGGCGCGCGGCTCATGCTCTCGACGCCGCCGGCGATGAAGAGCTCGCCCTCGCCGGCCCGGATGGCGCGCGCCGCGGTCAGCACCGCGTCCATGCCCGATCCGCAGAGCCGGTTGATCGTCGTACCCGGGACGCCGAGCGGCAGCCCCGCGAGCAGGAGGCTCATGCGCGCCACGTTCCGGTTGTCCTCGCCGGCCTGGTTGGCGCAGCCGAGCACCACGTCGTCCACGGCTTCCCAATCGACGCTACCGTTTTCCGCCATCAGCGCCCTGAGCGGCACGGCGGCGAGGTCGTCGGCCCGTACGGGTGAGAGGACGCCGCCGAAGCGCCCGATCGGGGTGCGCCGGTAGGCGCAGATGAAGGCCTCGGCCATCAGCCCCTCCCCTGATGGGCGGCCGCAGTGCGCGCCTGGAGATCCCGGAGCGTTTCGAGCTCGACCTCGGTCGGCGCGGGTGTCTCATCGAGCGCCGCCGCAAAGCGCACCGGCCAGCCGCAGCTCTCCTCGACCATCTGTCGGGTCACGCCCGGGTGGAGCGAAACCACGGTGAACTCCTTGCTCTCGGGGTCGGGGCGCCAAAGCGCCAGGTCGGTGATGAGCAGGGTCGGGCCCTTGGTGGTGATCCCGAGGCGCTGGCGGTGATCGCCGCCGTCGCCATGGCCGAACGAGGTGTAGAAGTCGATCCGCGGCACCATGGAGCGCGGCGCCTGCTTGAGGGTGATGAAGATCTCCCCGCACGAGGTCGCGATCTCGGGCGCGCCACCCCCTCCCGGGAGGCGCACCTTGGGATGAGCGTAGTCGCCGATCACCGTGGTGTTGATGTTGCCAAAGCGGTCGAGCTGGGCGGCGCCGAGAAAGCCGATCGAGATGCGGCCGCCCATCAGCCAGTAGCGGAACATTTCCGGCACGCTCACCGTGCAGAGCGCGGTCTCGCAGAGTTCGCCGTCACCGATCGAGAGCGGCAGCACATCGGGCCGCGTGCCGATCGTGCCCGATTCATAGATCAGCGTGATGTCGGGGGCGTGCGTGAGGCGCGCCACGTTGCAGGCGGCGGAGGGCGCGCCGATCCCGACAAAGCAGACGTCGTCGTTCCGGAGCGCCCGGGCGGCGGCGATCGTCATCATCTCCGTGGGGGTGAAGCCGGTCATCGCAGGCCCTCGACGCGCGCCGCGAAGATTTCGGGGCCGACGCCCAGCACGTTGGCCGCCATCCAGGCGGAGAACGCTTCGCGATCGGCGGAGATTTTGTCCCACTCGAGATAGGCCGCGTTGTCCCGGGCATAGTAGCCGTAGGCGTAGGAGGGATGCGCGCCGCCGGGCACCACGGCGATCGCATCGATCGTCCAGTGCGGCAGGATGCAGAGGTTGGGGTGGAGGCCCGCAAAGTCCGGCACGACCTCTTCGACCGTCACCACGACGCGACGCGCCGCCAGCGCCGCCTCCTTTTGCACCCCGATGATGCCTTCGATGAGGACATCGCCCTTCTCGCTCGCCTTCTGGGCGTGGATGAACGTCACGTCCGGCCGGTGCGCGGGAACGGCGGCGAGTTCCTCCCCCGTGAAGGGGCAGGTCACGGTCCGGATGTCGGGATTGACCGCCCGGAGCCCCGCCCCCTTGTAGCCGCGGAAAATCGCGCAGGGCAGCCCGCTCGCGCCGGCCTCATAGGCCTGCGCCATGGCGGAATGGGAGTGTTCGACGGTTTCGATCGGCCTCGGATAGCCGTTTTCGATCGCGTCGCGCATGCGGCGGAGGAGACCGACGCCCGGGTTGCCGGCGTAGGAAAAGACGACCCGTTTGGCGAGGCCCATGCCGATCATCTGGTCATAGACGATGTCGGGCGTCATGCGGATCAGCGTCAGGTCGCCGATTCCCTGCCGGATCGCCTCGTGGGCCGCGGCGTGGGGGATGAGGTGGGTAAAACCCTCGAAGGCGGCGGTATCGCCCAGGTGCAGATGCTTCTGCACGGCGTCGTGAAGGGACAAGAACTCGGCCATGGCTCCCTGCCGTTTTGCGCATCCAAGCATCGCGCCGCCGGGGGCAAAAGTGATATTTTGGAGCGAAGACATAACCGAACCGATGCGTGGCTCGACGCTGCGCCGCATGCGCGGGCGGCGAAGCCGGCTGGATCCCCGGGTCAAGCCCGGGGATGACGGTGGTTGGGGCACGGTCCGGGCTGCATTCTCCAGTCATTCCGGCGAAAAGTGGGCGCCAACTTGCGCGCTGCATTCCGGCGTCATTCCCGCGCAGGCGGGAATCCATCTTGGCCAAGGAAACCGGCCGCGCATCGCCCCGAGCCGGAGCATCCGGCCACCCCCACCCCTGACCCCTCCCCGCAAGGGGGAGGGAGACGGCTGGCGCTGCGGTCGGGGCCCTCATGGTTCGACAGGCTCACCATGGGGGCGTGGGGATTCTCGGGTGCGCCAGAACGGCCACCCCGCCGTTCGCGATGCCGCGGGAACTGGTGCGCGCCCCGGCAGTTAGCTCAGGAGCACACCCATCCGGAGACGACCCATGGCCTACAGCGATTACGGTTCCCACGAGACTTACCACACGCGCACCGAGGCGGCGCCCGAACCGCCCAGCCAGGCGATGTTTCTCGGCCGGCTGGCGCTGGTTCTGGCCGTGATCGCCATACTTTTCGCCGCTTTCCTCATCGTGCGTGCCGCAACCTTCGGCCCGGCACTCGAAGGAGGCCGCGTCGACCAGGCGGGTTCGTCCAATCCGCAGGCCTTGCCATCCCCGCAACCGGCCAAGCCGACCAATACGACGCCCAACGCGGCGCCCGCGCCGGCGCCCGAACAGCTGCCGGTTCCTGGCAAGAACGCCCCGGCGGCCGCGGCCAAACAGCAGTAGGTGGAGCACCACGGCTCAGGGGCGGGTGACCTGTATGCGCCGCACAACCCCGTGAAACGTCTGCCATTTCGGATCGTTCCGCCCGTTCCTCCAAGAAATCCGAGCAGTGGATAACTTGCGTTAGTGAGCGAGCCGCGAGCATCCGCGAGGCTCCCGGCATCACGCAACATCGATGGGAATGACGCGATGCTGGATGAAAGCCATCGACAACGGGCCATGCGCCCGGAAGTGCGCATTTCGCGGGAGGCCCTCCAGGTCGTACAGCCAATCAACCGGCGGATCGGCGAGTGGCAGGCGCGTGCGGCGCACCTCGCCGCCCTCGGCCAACGCGCAGCCCTTACGGGCTGCGTCTACCCGCACCTGCGCGACGACGCGGAAACCTTGAAAGCGGCCGTCGGCGAGGAGGTTCAGGCGCTCGCGCAGGTGGCGCAGGAGCTGCCGCCCGCGGTCGCCCACAGCAACAGGATCGAGGACACGCAACGCGCGTTGGCGGGGATTGCCGCGTGCATCGAGCGGACGCTCGCGCTGTTCGAGGAAGGGGGTGCGTCCTGTCGACGCGCAGGCGCCCCGCCTGGAAGATTCCCCAGCCCCGCTATCAAAGGTTAACGACACGTCTATGCCCCGCCAGTACGGTCGCTTCAGGTAGTGCGAAGGAGCACCCGATGAAAGAATTGGCGGACAGTCGGGAGCGCCTCACCGAGGCGATCGGGGTCGAAATGCGCAAGGCGCGTTCATCGGCGGCGATGCCGGTGTGGGAGGTGGCGCAGCGCGTCATCGCGGAGTCGGAGGCCGACCCCGCCCTGTTCGAGGAAGTGGTGGATGCGCTCTGTGCCCTGTGCATCCGCAGCGGGATCATCATCGAATTCACCCGCCCCGGGCAGTCGGTTGGAGCGGCGGTCTAGCCGAGCGACCGACCCAGGTGCCGCGCCAGGGCGTCGGCATCGAAAGGCTTTTGCCAGCGCGGTACATCGCGCTGGTCATGCGGGAGGGCGACCTCGTCGTAGCCGGTGGCAAAGAGGACCGGCACGCCGCGATCGGCGAGCAAGCGGGCGAGCGGAAAGCTCCGCTCGCCGCGCACGTTGATGTCGAGGATCGCAAGGTGCACCGGCTGTTCATCCAGCAGGCGCATGGCATCCGCAATGGTCGGAGACGGCCCCGCAATCACCGCGCCGAGACGGCCCAGCGCCCGGCAAATCTCGTCAGCTACAAAGAACTGGTCCTCAACCACGAGGACGCGGCGTCCCTCGAGAGTAAACCGCATGGCAGCGAAATGCTCGGCGCTGAACTCGACCGGCCCGTCGCGCATTAAGACGACCGGCCGGGCACTCCAACGCACCGGCTTTCTGTTCGTTCCATGGAGAAGCCGTGCCGACCGCCCTGCTGCGTAAGTTCGAGAGGTACACCCATCTTTCGGGGGAGGAGCGCGAGCTCCTGACGCGCATCATATCCGAGCGGAAACGCGCCTTCGTTCCGCGGGAAGACATCGTCCGCGAAGGCGATCCGCCGCCCGGCCTCGGGGTCATCCGGCAGGGCTGGGCCTATTGCTACAAGACACTCGAGGACGGGCGGCGCCAGATTCTCGGCTTCCTCATCCCCGGCGACCTCATCGATCCCGCGCTCCTGCCGTTTCGCGAACTCGACCACTCGGTGGGGGCGATCACCTCGGTGGTTTATGGCGAGGTGCCGCGACCAATTGTCGAGGAGCTGATGCGCCACCCGCGGCTGCGCCAGGCGCTCTGGTGGGATTGGCTGGTCAAGCTCGCGATCCAGCGGGAATGGACGCTGAATGTGGGGCGGCGGGACGCGTTCGAACGCCTGGCGCACCTCTTCTGCGAGCTCTACTTCCGCCTCGAGGCGGTCGGCATGACGGAGGGGACGAGCGTGCAGCTGCCCCTCACGCAAACCGACCTCGCGGAAGCCACCGGCCTGTCGGCCGTGCACATCAACCGGACGCTCCAGGAAATGCGCAGCGCCGGCCTCGTCATTCTCAGGGACCACGTGCTCACCATCCCCGACCTGCCCGCGCTGCAGGTGGCGGCGATGTTCAATCCCGCCTACCTTCACCTCGACCACGAAGGGCACCAGCTCGATGCAAACGAGGCATGAGGCGGAGCAGGAGGGAGGTCCCGGGGGGCTGCGCGCCCTCGAAAGCCGCCTTGCGCTCGTGCTCGAGGCGTCGTCGATGGGCACGTTCGTGTGGCATGTGGCAGAGGATCGCGCGGACGCCGACCCGCGCATGCTGGAACTCGTCGGCCTTGCGCCGGGCGACCGGCTGACGCTCGCCAGCGCGCTCGGCGAGCCGATCCACCCGGAGGACCGGGCCCGTTTTGCAGAGGCGCTGCGGCGCGCGCTCGACCCGCGCGGAGATCTCCGGCTGCGGGAAGAGGTGCGCGTGCGGCTTCCGCACGGGGGTTGCCGCTGGGTCGCGATCACGGGTCAGGTGCAGCTGGATGAGACGGGGACGCCGCGCCAGCTGGCCGGCGTCGCCCTCGACGTGACCGAGCGCCACGAGGCCGAGGATGCCCTCAGGGACAGCGAGGCCCGCCACGCCTTCATGCTCGGCCTGGGCGACCGGCTGCGGACGCTGGACGACGCCGACACAATCGCCAGCGAGGGTGCGCGGCTCATTGCCCGGCACCTCGGGGCGGATCGCGTGCTCTTTGCGGAGATGGTCGGCGAAACGCTCGTCGTGAACGATTGCGCCGAAGGGGTTGCTTCCCTCTCGGGCCGATATGGCCCGACCGGCCCGCCCGACCCCGTGCCGTTGCGGGCGGGCGGCATCGAAATGACCGCCGACGTCGCAGCCGCGCCCCAACTCTCGCCCGAGGCCCGGGCCAGCCTCACGGCCGCTTCGGTTGCGGCGTTCATCAACGCGCCGGTCATCGAGGGGGACCGGTGGCTCGCAACCCTTGCCGTTCACAGCCGCGTTCCCCGGTCCTGGAGCCGGGCCGAGTTCGAGCTCGCGGGCGAAGCGGCGGGCCGCATCCACAAGGCCGTCGAGCGGGCCCGCGGGGAGGCGGCGCTCCGCGAAAGCGAGCACCGCCTGCGCGCGGCGCTCGAGGCCGGGCGGATGGGAACGTGGCGATTCGACCTGCGCACCGGCGAGCAGCAATGGAGCACCGGACAATTCGAGATTTTCGGCCTCGAGCCGGGCCCAGCGCCGCCCAGCCGCGAGCTCTTCCTGTCGCTCGTGCATCCGGACGATCTGGCCCTGGTCGAGTTTTCGACCGCCGATATCCGCCCGCAGGGCACCTTTCTCGATTCGGAGTTCCGCATCCGCCGGCCCGACGGCGAGGTGCGCTGGGTGGTGGCGCACGCGCTGGCGCGCTTCACCGAGGACGGCAAGCCGATCGAGCTCGTTGGGGTCAACCAGGATGTCACCGACCGCCGGCGCGCCGATGAAGCACTGCGCAACAGCGAAGAGCGGCTGCGCGAATTCGGCGAGGCCAGCTCGGACATCCTGTGGATCATGAACGCGAAGACGCTGCAATGGGAGTATCTGAGCCCCGCCTTCAGCCGCATTTCGGGGCTGTCGCAGGCGGACGCGATGCGCGGCGACCACATGCGGCAATGGCTCGAGCTGATCGTCCCGGAGGATCGCACCGCGGTCCTCGAGGAGCTCGAAAAGGTCAGGAAGGGCCGCCGGCTGAACTATGATTTCCGCATCCGCCGCCCGGTCGACGGCGAGGTGAGATGGCTGCGGAACACCGTCTTTCCGATGCGCAACGAGGCGGGAGAGGTGGCGCGGGTCGGTGGCATCGCCAAGGATTTTACCGCCATCAAGGCCGCCGAGGAGCACCAGCGGTTCCTCCTGGCGGAACTCCAGCACCGCGTGCGCAACACGCTGGCCATGGTGCGGTCGATTGCGCGCCGTACCGCCGCGAGCACGGCGTCGGTCGACGCCTACATCACCCATCTCGAAGGGCGCATCGACGCCTTTGCCCGTGTGCAGGCGGCGCTGACCCGCAACCCCAGCGCCGGGGTGGATCTCGAGACCATTATCGCCGAGGAACTCAGGGGTTTCGCCGATCACGGGGAAATGGTGCGGTGCAGCGGCCCGTCCCTCAGGGTGCGGCCGCGGGCGGCGGAAAGCTTTGGCCTCGCCGTACACGAGCTCGCAACCAACGCGGTCAAGTACGGCGCGCTCGCGACCCCCGGCGGCCGGCTCGCCATCGACTGGCAGCTGGTCGAGCAGCCGGATGGCGCG
>DASZTU010000133.1:0-6607 GCA_035547975.1 Devosiaceae bacterium
TCGGCGTCGTTGAGTTTTATCTCGAGCTGGATCTGCGGATAGAGCAGCAGAAATTCGTTGATGCGGCTCGCAAGCCAGGTGGAGCCGAAACCGACGGTGGTGGTGACGAGGAGGGGGCCGGTCGGCTCGTCCTGGCTCTCCGTCATCTGCGTTTCGACCTGCTGCAGCTCCCAGTGCATGCGATGAGCGGTGCGAAACAGCTGCTCGCCGACTTCGGTCAGGACGAGCCCGCGCGCGTGGCGGATGAAGAGTTTCAGCCGCAGGTCATCCTCGAGCGCCGAAATCTGGCGCGAGACGGCCGACTGGCTCATCCCGAGCCGCTCGGCCGCGTGGGTGAAGCTTCCGGATTCCGCAGCGGTGTGGAAGATGCGGAGCTTGTCCCAATCGAGCATGGCTACTCCGCCGCCTCGGCCAACTCGTTGGCGGCAAGAAAGCGCTCCGCTTCGAGGGCGGCCATGCAGCCCATGCCGGCCGCCGTCACCGCCTGGCGGTAGACGTCGTCGGTGACGTCGCCGGCCGCGAAGACGCCGGGAATGGCGGTCGCGGTCGAATCCGGGGCGGTGACGAGGTAACCGCCATCCTTCATCGGGAGCTTGCCCTCGAAGATTTTCGTCGCCGGCTGGTGGCCGATGGCGACGAAGACGCCGTCGACCGGCAGCTCGGTGAGCGCACCGGTGATCGCGTCGCGCAGCACCACCCCATTGACGGAGGGGGGCATCTGCGCGCCCCTCACTTCGGCGAGCTCGGTGTTCCAGAGCACCTCGATCTTGGGGTTCTTGAACAGGCGGTCCTGCAGGATCTTTTCGGCGCGGAATTCGGCGCGCCGGTGGATCATGGTGACCTTGCTGGCAAAGTTGGTGAGGAACAGCGCCTCTTCGACCGCGGTGTTGCCGCCGCCGACCACGAGCACGTGCTTGTTGCGGTAGAAGAAGCCGTCGCAGGTGGCGCAGGCGGAGACGCCAAACCCCTGGAACTGCTGCTCGGAGGGGAGGCCCAGCCAGCGCGCCTGGGCGCCCGTCGCGATGATCACGGCATCGGCCGTGTAGCGCGTGCCCGAATCGCCGACCAGCACGAAGGGGCGACGGTCGAGCTCGACCTCGACGATGAGGTCGTTGACCATTCTGGTGCCGACGTGCTCGGCCTGGAGCTTCATCTGCTCCATCAGCCAGGGGCCCTGGATGACATCGGCGAAGCCGGGATAGTTCTCGACGTCGGTGGTGATGGTGAGCTGTCCGCCGGGCTGGAGACCCGAAATCATCACCGGCTCGAGCATGGCCCGGGCCGCATAGATGGCCGCGGTGTAGCCGGCCGGCCCCGACCCGATGATGATGACCTTGGCGTGCATTCCCGACGCTCCCGCACTGACTTCGTCCGCGGCGAGTTAAGATAGGGGGCCGCTCGGGGGGCTTTCAAGCTTGGAGTGCTCCCAATCGTCAAGCAGTTGTGATCAATTTGCCAACGGGCCACAATGCGGCGGCCGGTCAAGTGCCGGCGCGGCGAGGGCATCCACCCTGGCGCTGGGGGTGCCAATGGCATGGGGTGTCGCGGAACTGGATGCGGAAGCGCGCGCGGTCGTCGAGGTGATCGAGCGCGAGTTCCGGTGCTTCTGGCTGGGTGACGTCGAAGCCTACAGGGCCTGTCACGTCCAGGCACCCTATGCCTGCCGATGGGGATACTGGCAGGGCGGCGGGATCATGGCGCGGCGCGGGGCGGACCAGCTCATGCGCCTCGCAATCGCCTATATGCAGGAATGCGCGCCGGTGCCCGAGTTCGTCCTCGGGGCGGGCCTCAGCAACCTCACGGTACGCGTCACCGCCGAGATGGCGTGGGCGACGTTCGAGCGCGGCTATTTTCCGGTGCCGCGCCTCGAGGGCAGGGGACCCAACTGCCCAATCCACGAAGTGCGCATCCTCGAGCGGCACGACAGCGAATGGAAAATCGCCTTTCTCGGCGTCCTCGATCCGTTCATCGGGGAGGAGTCGACGGTGCGCGTGAGCGCCGACGGGACCATCACCTGGTGGAGCGAACGGGCTGCCGCGCAGCTGGCCGATGACGACGATTTCATTGTTCGCGGGGGGCGGCTGCGCCTGAGGCACAGGAACCTCGATGGCCGGCTTCGCGCGGCGATCGCTTGGGCGGCGGAACACGACGACTTCATCATGTCGCGCAAGGGTGCCGTGCCGATCGTCATCGACACCAACCGCGCCCGCGTCTGCTGGGTGATCGCGGATGGAGACATCACCTTCGTGATGCTGGACGACCCGCGGCCGGTCTCGACGCGCATCGCGCACGCGGCGCGCATCTATGGGCTCTCCGACGCCCAGCTGCGGGTGGCCCAGGCCGTGGCCGAAGGCGTCTCGCTGCCCGATTTCGCGCAGTCGGCCGGGATTACGGTCAACACGGCCCGAACGCACCTGCAGCGCATCTTCGACAAGGTGGGGACGCGGACGCAGGCCGGTCTCGTGCATGCGCTGCTGTCGATCCAGCCGCCGCGCTAGCCGTCGTACATTCGCATGACACGGGCGGCCCGGCTGCCGCGCTAGTTTTGCGCGAGACAGCTGGGGAGGTGGAGGATGGATTTCGCATCGTTCGATCTCGTGCGCCAGATGGCGGCCTCGCACTATCTCGTGCGGTCGCTGCATGTGGTCGCCGAACTTGGCGTGGCCGATGTCGTGGGCGAGGCGCCTCGGCCGATTTCCGATGTGGCCGCGGAGGTCGGCGCCGACGCGGATGCCTTGCGTCGCCTTCTCGTACTGCTGAGCTCCCGCGGGATTTTTCAGGTGAGCGGCACCGCCGTGGCGCATTCCGCCGCGTCGGCTTTCCTCCGTGACGGGCATCCGGCCTCGCTTCGCTCGTTCGTGCGCATGTTCGGGCAGGCGATCCAGTGGGACAGCGCGGGCGCGCTGCTCGAGGCCGCGCGAACCGGCGAAGCCGTGATGCCGAAAATATTTCCCGACGGCGGGCTCTGGGGCTACTTCATGGCGCGGCCGGAGGAGGGACGGGTGTTCGACGAGGCGATGGTCGCCAAGTCACAGGCGCAAATCGCCGACCTCCTCGCACATCATGATTTTTCCCGCTATCGCCGGATCGTCGACATCGGCGGCGGGCAGGGGCACATGCTGCGCGCCATCCTCGCGGCCCAGCCAGGTGCCCAAGGGGTGCTGTTCGACCTGCCGCCGGTGATCGAGCGGGCGCGGAACGGCGGCAAGGCGGAGCGGCTGGAGTTCATGCCCGGCGACTTCTTTTCGACCCCGCTCCCGGAGGGCGATGCGATCATCCTTATGGAAGTTCTCCACGACTGGGATGATGCGGCGGCGGCCCGCATCCTCTCGGCGGTGCGTGAGGCCGCGCGGCCCGACGCCCGGCTCCTCGTCATCGAGATCGAGATGACGGAGGGACCGGGGCCGGACTGGCCGAAGCTGCTGGATGTGGTGATGCTCGCCGCGTTCGGCGCCCGCCAGCGGACGAATGCCGAGTATCGGGCGCTGCTCGAGGCAAACGGGTTCGTCGTCGACCGGCAGACCAGCACGCCGGCGGGAATGACGGTGATCGAGGCCCTGCCGGCCCCGGCGAGTCAGCTCCTGCGGGATGCGCCGGCGCTGGCCTCGGCGGGCGTCAGATGAACTTCACGTCGAGGATTTCGTAGGTTTTCGAGCCACCGGGTGCCGCGACCTCGAAGGAATCGCCCACGGCCTTCCCCATCATCGCCCTGGCGATCGGCGAGTTGAGCGAAATCCGCCCGGCCGAGGCGTCGGCCTCCTGGTCGCCGACGATCATGTAGGTCTTTTCCGCTTCGGTGTCCTCGTCGAGGATTTTCACCGTCGCGCCGAATTTGACGCTGTTGCCGGTCAGCTTGGACACGTCGATCACGTCGGCGAGGGCGAGCAGCGCCTCGAGCTCCTGGATGCGGCCTTCATTGTGGCTCTGCATCTCCTTGGCCGCGTGATACTCGGCATTTTCCGACAGATCGCCGTGCGCGCGCGCCTCGGCGATGTCGCGGATGATCCGCGGACGGTCCTCGGACGTACGACGCTGGTATTCGGCGGTGAGCGCCGAGTGGCCCGCAGCGGTCATCGGGATCTTGTCCATGGTAGTCTCCGTCAACTCGTCCCGTCGCCACGGCCGAACCGTGGCGGGGCTCTTCTTCAGTCTGGCGCCCGCCCCAAGAGGCGCGCGCCGGTCAAATCGAGGCTTCCTGCCGAATGGCTCGGCGTCGATCATCATGCAGGATTCTCGGGGAAGCAGCCGACAGCTTGCCCTTGCGCAGCGGATCGGTCAAGCCGATGCGCGGGGTGCCGCCTGTGCCTGCCCAGATAGTTGGGCCCGGCCGGTCCGGCAAGCCCCCGGCGCCCGGCCGCTTACGGCGGCGCCGTTTCCCGCCGGGCCTCGGGCGCGTCCGGCGGGCGGCGCCAGCGGAAACCGCGGCCGGAGGAAGCCGCGCGGCGGCGTCCGCCGAAGCGGGCGAGGAGCGCCCCGGCGCGACCGAGCGTCAGCGCCGCATCGAGGACGAGGAGCACCAGGACCGCCATGGCGTACTGGGCCGCCCCGTCGGACGCGCCGGCATCGCCGCTCGCGGTAATCTCCCAGATGGCGCCGCCCACGAGGATCAGCACGCTGATCCCGATCATACCCCAGCCGGAGATGAGGACCAGCACCGGCAGGACCAGCAACAGGCCTAGAAAGAAAAGGTCCAACCCAAGTCCTCCCCCGGGCGGCGCCGGGGCGCTGCGCGGGTCTGCCGCAACGAACCGAGGAGCCCCGCCTCGCGGCAGGGCTCCACAGGCCAATCGTGGTCGGAGCCTTACTGGGCGACGAGGTTGTCGGCAGCGGACTTCCCAGTCCGCTTGTCCTTGACGATCTCGTAGGAGATCTTCTGGCCCTCGTCGAGGCCGTTCAGGCCAGAGCGCTGCACGGCGGAAATGTGCACGAACACGTCCGCCCCGCCCTCATCCGGCTGGATGAAGCCGTAGCCCTTCTGACCATTGAACCATTTGACGGTGCCGGTAGCCATAATCTTCCTCTTGCGGTGCCGTGGCGGTCGCACCCCCTCGGTTTGACCTCGCCAATCGAATCTTCGGGATTGACGTCAGCAAGCGCGATTGAATCGCCAGGCAAGAACAGTCGGGCCGTAATATTCGATCAAACCATCTTAGCGTGAAACAATCGCTGAGACAATATGGCGCCCACCCCGCTAGTTCAGCCGCCCGCGGGGCCGCTTTGCCCACCGGTTGCGAAGTAAAAATCTTTTACCAAACCGGCGATGCTTGGCTCATCGGGTGTACTTCTCGGTATATCGTGTGACGAACCAATCCGCCGGAGGCGCCAAGGCGGGATCGAGAGGTCGAGAAAAATTCAGGCCGTGTTCAGCTTGGGCGGCGCCCAAATCGTCCCCTGCCTGGCACGTCCAGCCAATTCCGGAGGATTCCGATGCGCACGCCGTTGGTTCTCGCGTTGTCTGTCATTGCGCTTGCGGGCATTTCGGGCGGTGCCCACGCGGCACCGCCGCCCGGTTCGATCAATCTGGGCGGCGTCAATCTCAAATACTGGTGCCAGGTCACGTTCGGCCAGAACTACGTCGCAAGGCTCCTCGGGAACACGGCGGGCGACTGGCGCTGCGTGATCTCGCGCCCGCGCGGGGGCGCCGGCGCGAAGTCGATTTCGGTGCAGGATGCCTGCCGGGTGCAATATGGGCGCAGCGGCCTCATCGCCTATGCCCTCAACTGGGGCGATCCCTTGTCGTGGCGGTGCTTTCAACCGCGTCGGGGCGGCAGTCACTAACGGACCAGAGAGGAGAATCCAAATGGTCAGGTTTTCAAATGTGCTGTTCGCGGCCGCGGTCGCGGCGCTCGGCGCCGTGCCGCACGCCGAAGCCGCCGCGCCGCCGCCGGGCGCCGTCGACCTCGGCGGGGTCAACCTCAGCGCCTATTGCGTCCACTACTATGGGCCGAGCTTCAAGGCGGCCGTGCTCGGCAGCACGGCCGGCGACTGGCGCTGCGTGACCAAGATCCACCACGCGGGCGCCAAGAGTTTTGGCATCAGCGTGACGAACGCCTGCCTGCTGCAGTACCGCCTGCCCGGCGTTGCCGCCTACGCGCTCAACTGGAGCGATCCGTTGTCCTGGCGGTGCTTCCGCGGCGGCCGGGGCATCCACCCGCTCTGAGCGCCGGCCCCCTCTGGGGCCCGCCCTCAGGCGCGAAAATACTCCTGCAGCGGTTTTACGCTGAGGTTCCCCTGCTGGTAGGCGATGATGCCTTCGACGGCCGCGATCGCCCCGGGGATGGTCGTGTAATAGGGAAGCTTGCGCTGCAGCGCGGTGCGGCGGATATCGCGGCTGTCGGAAATCGACTTCAGCCCGTCCGTCGTGTTGATGACGAGCTGGACGCTGCCGTTCTTCATCGAATCGACGATGTGTGGCCGGCCCTCGAGCACCTTGTTGATGCGCTCGGCCATCACGCCGTTCTCGACCAGGTAGCGCTGCGTGCCACCGGTCGCGAGAATCCTGACACCGGCGTTTTCGAGGTGGCGCATCGGCTCGACGATCGCCGCCTTATCGGCATCGCGCACCGAAACGAAGACCACGCCCTCGCGCGGCACCTTCGAGCCGGAA
>DASZTU010000134.1:0-6062 GCA_035547975.1 Devosiaceae bacterium
ACCTCGCGCCCGGCGCCGGCGCGGCGACCGGCTCCCGCAACGCTGCCAGCCGCGCCGGCGGGCCCGTCGAGCGAGCCGGCCCCACGCCCCGAGGCGACGACTCCCGCGCCACCGGCCGTCCCGGCGGCCGCGGCGCCCGAGCCGCGCCTCGCGGCCCAGAGCCCGGCCGAACCGGTGATTCCGGTCAACACGCTGCAACAGGCGCTGGAGGAGAACCGGCTGGTCGTGCACCTCCAGCCGATCATCACCCTGCCGCAGCGCAAGGCACACGGCTACGATCTTGTGCCGCGGCTGGCGCTGGACGAGGGCGAACTGGCCGACCCGCCCGATTTTCTGCCGCGCAAGGGGGGCGAGGAGGCGTTGCGGCGCATCGAGCGGCAGCTGCTCGAGGAGGCCCTGACCATCGCCCGCCGCTCGAAGACTGCCGGGCAGCCGGTGCAACTCTATCTCCCGCTGTCGCACGCGACCCTGCTCGAGGCGCCCCTCGTCGACAATCTCGCCGTGCTGCTCGAGGCGAACCGCGCCGTCGCCTCCGGAATCGTGCTGACGATCGGGGAGGAGGATTGGGCGGGCCTGCCGATGAGCGCCAAGGGCAGCATCGCCACCCTGCTCAAGAAGGGGGTGGGGCTTTCGCTCGCCGACGCCCGATCGCTCCGCCTCGACTACACCGAGCTTGCGGCCGCGGGGGTTGGCACGGTGCGCTTTTCCGCCCGCCGCTTCACCGAAGACCCGGAAAGCCTCACGGACTTTCACACCTCCGACGTCGCCGACTACGTGCGGCGATATGAGCTCGAGCTGATTGCCACCGGCGTCGAAACCGAGGACCAGTTGCTGACCCTGCTCGAGGATGGCATTCGTCTCGCGCAGGGGCCGCATATCGCTCCGCCCGGGCCGGCCCGCGCCGACCTCGTCGCCAACCGCCCCGGTGCGCAGACCGCGCCCCACCGCGCCCAAGCCTGACGGCGCCGAACCGTAGAGTAGGATGATGCCCGCTTCCCCCGGCGCCCTGTTCGGGCTTTCCGAGATTGCCGACCGCTACGACCTGCTGCTCTGCGACATCTGGGGCGTCGTGCACAATGGCGTCGCCGCCTATCCGACCGCGCACCGGGCGCTGAGCGCCTTCCGCGCCGCGGGCGGCCGGGTCGTGCTCATCACGAACGCGCCCCGCCCGCACCCGCCGATTGAGCGCATGCTCGACAAAATGGCCGTGCCGCGCACCGCCTATGACCGCATCATCTCCTCGGGCGATGTGACGCGCCGAATGCTGGCGGAATATCGCGGGCAGACGCTCCACTATATCGGCCCGCCCGGCGAGAACGACGCCCTGTTCGAGGGGCTCGACATCACTCTCGGCCCCGCCGAGGACGCCAAGGCGCTGATCGTCACCGACCTCGACACCGACGACGACACGCCGGAGATGTACAACGACCGCATCACGCTCTGGCTCGAGCGGCGCCTGCCGCTGATCTGCGCCAATCCCGATCGGGTGGTCGAGCACGGCGACCGGCTGCTCTATTGCGGCGGCGCGCTCGCCGACCTCTACGAGGCGCGGGGAGGCATGATCCGGATGGCGGGAAAGCCGTACCGGCCGATCTACGAAGAGGCACTGCGTCTCGCCGAGGCCGCGGCGGGCCGCCCCATTGCCCGGGACCGCATCCTCGCCATCGGCGACAGCGTGCGCACCGATGCAACGGGCGCCGCCGGCTTCGGCGTCGATCTGCTGTTCATCACGGGCTCCATCCATGCCGCCGAGCTCGATGCATTCGGCGAGCCCGACCCTGAGGCGATTGCAAGCCTCGTCTCGCCGAGCGGGGCGAACCTTGCCGGCTTCATGCCGCGGCTTGCATGGTAGGGCGTTTCTTGCCATCTACCGCCGGTCACTCTCACGGGTAGACCGCCAGTGGGCTTCATTCGGCTTTTGGGCCTCGATCACGTCCCCGACACGCTGAGGGGCGGCGTCGTCGCGATCGGCAATTTCGATGGCTTCCACCGCGGCCACCAGGCGGTCTTCGCCCGGCTCGCGGCGCGGGCAAAGGCCCGCAATGCGGCGGCGATCGTGCTGACCTTCGAGCCGCATCCGCGCGATGTGTTCGCGCCGGAGCCGTTCATGTTCCGCCTCACCAGCGCCGACGCCAAGGCCCACCTCGCCGAGGCGCTCGGCCTCGATGGCCTCGTGGTGCTGCCGTTTGACCGGCCGTTCAGCCAGATCGAGGCCGAGGATTTTGTCGAGCGCTTCCTGGTCCGGGCCCTCGATGCCTCGGGCGTCGTGATCGGCGCCGATTTCCACTTCGGCCGCAACCGGCGGGGATCGCCCGACTTCCTCAAGGCCGCCCTTGCCGACCGCGGCTGCGCCGTCGAGGTGCTGGAGATCATTGGCGAAGGGGGCGAGGCCATCTCCTCCTCGCGCATCCGCGAGGCACTGGCGCTGGGGCAGCTCGGCGAGGCCAACCGCCTCCTCGGCTATCACTGGTTCATCGAGGGGGAGGTGGTGACCGGTGACCGGCGCGGCCGTGAACTCGGTTTCCCCACGGCCAATATCGCGTCCGCCACCGGATTCGACCTCGCGCAGGGGGTTTACGCCGTGCGCGGGCTGGTCAGGGGGCGCCTCGTCGACGGCGTCGCGAGCTACGGCAAGCCGATGTTCGACAACCAGCGCCCGCCCTTCGAGACGCACTTCTTCGACTTCGACCAGGATATCTACGGCGAGCACATTTCGGTCGCACTGATCGGCCACATCCGCGGGCAAAAGTTGTTTTCCGGCCTCGACGAACTGATCGCGGCCATTGCGGCCGACAGCGAAAGTGCCCGTGAGGTGCTGGGGCAGTCGCGGCCCCTGAGCGAACTCGATCGAAAGCTCGGGTTCTTTCCGGCATAGGCGGGAATCCGAGGGGCAGGCTCGACGCCGGCCGCCGACTGGATCGCGCGGCGGGAATCCGGCGAGGATGCAGGCGTGCCGCGGGGAGAGCAGATGAGCCGCGGACACACAGCAGATGAGCAGGAGGGCGCGGAGGACGTTTTTCGCCTGCCGCGCTTCTTTGCCTTCTGGTCGGCTGAAACCGTCTCCGGGTTCGGCACCTACATCACCATCCTCGCCGTGCAGACGGTGGTCGTGCTGCTGCTCGGCGGCACCGCGATGGACGTTGGCCTCGTCAATGCGGCGGGGCTGCTGCCGAACCTCCTCGGGCCGCTCGCCGGCGCGATTGTCGAGCGCTTTCGCCGGGCCCGGGTGCTCGTCGCGACCGACATCGGCAACGGCTCGGTGCTTTGCCTTCTGCCCCTGCTGTGGACGATCGGCCGGCTCAACACGCCGACGCTGATGGTCATCATGTTCTCCTCGGGCGTGCTGACGGTGCTGAACAGGGCGGCGAGCCAGTCGATCCTGCCGCGTCTCGTTCCCCCGCAACATCTTCTCGCGGCCAATGCCCGGCTCGACCAGGGCGCGACCGTCGCCCAGACCTCCGGCGGCTTCATCGCAGGGACGCTGATCGCGATCCTCGGCGCGCCCATTGCCGTGCTGGTCGACGCCGCCTCCTATTTTGCCTCGGCCGCCGCGATCGCCACTCTCGGGCTCGAGGAGACCCGGCCCGTGCTCGACCAGCGCCTGCGCAGCCTGCCGGGCGAAATCGCGGAAGGCATGCGGTGGATCTACACGCATCCGATGCTGCGCCCATTGGCCATTTCCACCCACGTCTGGTTTCTGGCCAACGGCATCGTGGGTACGGTCTTCGCCGCCTTTGCCCTCCTCGCCCTGCACATCGGCCCGTTCTGGCTCGGATTCACCTACGCCGCCGCCGGTGTTGCCGGCCTCGTCGGAAGCCTGCTCGCGGTCCGTGTCGGACGCCGGCTCGGCGCCGGACGTACGGTCATTGCTTGCCGCGCGCTGACGGCGATCGCCTGGATGCCGGTTGCCGCGCTACCGGAAGAGGCGTCCCTCTGGACCGCCATTCCGCTGCTGGCACTGGGCCAGGCGCTGTTCGGGTTTTCGATCGGGGTCGAGAACGCCAGTGAAATGAGCTTCTGGCAGGCGGCGACCCCGGACCCGCTGCAGGCCCGGGTGAACGCCTCGCGGCGCTCGATCAACCGCGCCATGATCGTCGTCGGCGCGCCGGCGGGCGGTTTTCTCGTGGGCATTGTCGGCTACGGCCTGACGGCCTGGATCGCCGTCGCGCTCTTTGCGGTTGCGGTCGGCGTTGTCGCCCGTTCCGCATTTCGGCGGGCCACGTGACGCCGCGCCGTCGAGCACGGCGGCAGGTTCGCCGCGCCGCGGCGCCGCCGATTAAAAACTGGCACAGCCCAGCCCCGCTTGCTAAAAGCCGCGCCTATTCCTCACTTCGCTGATTGTCGCCACACCATGAACGACACCGCTTTGGGCGAAAAGACCGGGACCGACTATTCCGCGACCCTCTTTTTGCCGCAGACCGATTTCCCGATGCGCGCCGGTCTTCCCGAGCGCGAGCCGATCTGGCTGAAGCGGTGGGAAGAGCTCGACATTTTCACGCGCCAGCGCGAGCAGGCGGCCGACCGGCCGAATTTTACCCTGCACGACGGTCCGCCTTACGCCAACGGCAACATCCACATCGGCCACGCGCTCAACAAGACGCTGAAGGACCTCGTCAGCCGGTCGATGCAGATGCTCGGCTACAACTCGGCCTACGTACCCGGCTGGGATTGCCACGGCCTGCCGATCGAATGGAAGGTCGAGGAGGAATACCGCGCCAAAGGCAAGAACAAGGACGATGTCCCAATCGTCGAGTTCCGCGCCGAGTGCCGCGCCTTCGCGCAGCACTGGATCGACGTGCAGCGCGAGGAGTTCAAGCGGCTCGGCGTCATCGGCGACTGGAATAACCCTTATTTAACCATGAGCTTCGACGCGGAAGCTCAGATCGCGCGCGAGTTGATGAAGCTCGCCGTGTCCGGCCAGCTCTACCGCGGTTCAAAACCCGTCATGTGGTCGGTTGTCGAGCGCACCGCGCTGGCCGAGGCCGAGATCGAGTACCAGGACTATGAGAGCGATACCATCTGGGTGAAGTTCCCGATCCACTCCGGGAACGGCGCCTTCGGCACCGCAGATTTCGAGGACCTCAACGCCGCGGTCCTGATCTGGACGACGACACCCTGGACCATCCCCGCGAACCGCGCCATCTCCTACTCGAGCAAGATCGCCTATGGCCTCTACGAGGTAACCAAGGCACCGGAGGGCAACTGGGCCGCCGTGGGCGAGAAATACGTCATCGCCGACAAGCTCGCGGCCGACGTCTTCGCCAAGGCCAAGGTCGAGCAGTTCGTCCGCCTCTCGGACGTCGAGGTGGCCAAGATCGTCTCCTGCCGCCACCCCCTGCGCGGGCTTGGCGGCGGCTATGAGTTCGAGGTGCCGCTGCTCGATGGTGAGCACGTGACCGACGATGCGGGCACCGGCTTCGTCCATACGGCGCCGAGCCACGGCCTCGACGACTTCGAAATCTGGATGGCCTCGACCCGCCATCTGCAGGCGCTCGGGATCGACACCACGATTCCCTTCACCGTCGACGATGCCGGCTTCTATACCGCCGCTGCGCCCGGGTTCGAGGGCGCGCGCATCATCGACGACAACGGCAAGAAGGGCGACGCCAATCAGCGCGTCATCGCGGCGCTCGCCGAGCGCGGCATGATGGTCGCCCGCGGCCGGCTGAAGCACCAGTATCCGCATTCCTGGCGTTCGAAGAAGCCGGTGATCTTCCGCAACACGCCGCAGTGGTTCGTCTACATGGACCGGCCGATCACGGCTGGCGGGCTAGGCAACCCCTCACCCGGCGCTGGCGCGGCGACTTCTCCCCCAGAGGGAGAGGTGAGGACGGGGTACGACCTCGCCGCTTCTTCCCCTCGCCCCTTTGGGGGGAGGGCTGGGGTGAGGGGCCGCCGACGCCGCCCGCCGTGATCGGCCGATCCATATAGACGAACCATTGCGGCGTGTTGCGGAAGATCACCGGCTTCTTCGAACGCCAGGAATGGGGATAGGAATGTTTCAGCCGGCCGCGGGCGAAGAGCGCGTTGCGGGCGATCAGCTCCTTGATGACGCGATCGTT
>DASZTU010000135.1:0-12269 GCA_035547975.1 Devosiaceae bacterium
TGCCGGGTCGGCCGCGGGGGTTTGACGGTCGGGGTGGCAGCGGGCCGCGTCGGATTTGCAGCAACCGCCGGCGCGCCTTTCCCGAGCAGGGACCGATAGACCCAGCCGTCCTCGCCGGATTGGCGATAGACGTGGACCCAACTGCCGCTGCTTTCGCCGACGCGGATGTTCTCGCCGGCGGGCAGCACGAACTTGACCGGGTTCGAGGAAGAGGGGCCCGAGCGGACATTGGCGGCGCTGGCCCCGACCTGACCGTCCTTGAGGTCGCCGGGAAGGGCGGCGGGCGCGTCGCCGGGCACGGGATCGTGGGCAGTCGGCAGATAGGCCGACCAGCTCGAGGCGAGCACAGGCTTGGTTACCGTCGCGTCATGGGCAGCCGGGGGCGCGACGATCAGGGAAGCCGGCAATAGCTGCGGACCGCTCGCGGGCTTGGTGGCGGCGGGCTGGGCCGGATCGGCCGAGGCGACCGTGGTTGCGGGCTGCGCCGCAGGCGCGGGGGCCGCCTGCGCGGCCTGGGCGGCAGGCGCCGCATCGGCGACCTTGGCCGCAATGGTGCGCGCGCCCTGGCCGGTCGAGCTATCCGGCGCGCCGGGCAGCAGCAAAAACAGCCCGAGAAGCCCGAGGGCTCCCACAGGGGCCGTGCGCCCGACAATTCTGCGCAGACGATAGCTCATCCGGCCTGCTCCTTACCGACATTGAAGTCGGTGCGGTGCCACTAGGTTCCAAGGGTCATACCTCAAATTCCCGGCCCTTGATGAGAACTTCCTGTAAAATTAGTCAACGACGCAACTTGACCTCAGTCAACAAACACCTTCACGCTGGCCGAACGCCCCTCGGAATCGAGCACGGACAGGGTCACGAAGCCGGGGCCATCCGGCTTCCAGGTGCCCTGTCGCGCAAAGGCCGAACGACCGAACGGCGCTCCATTGGCGAAGAACGTGAACGGCGGGCGGCCATTGCGGATTTTGAGGGTGAGCGGCAGGTCCGCGCCCGACGCGACGCCGAGATCGACATCGACGCCATCGGCCGGAAAGGCGATTTCCGGGGCCGGGTCGGTCGCGACGATGTTGTCGTCCGGATTGCGGAAGCGCTTCAGCGGGGCGGGCAGGGAGGCATTGGTGGCCTTGAGCACGCCGGGCGGCGGGGCGGGCAGCGGCACCGAGGGGGTTCCGAGCCGGTCGAAGGCCTCGAACAGGATGGGGGCGGCGGTGCCGATGCCGGAGAGGCCGGGGACGGGCGCGCCGTCGGGACGGCCGGCCCAGACGCCGATCACCGTCCGGCCGTCGAAACCGATCGACCAGGCGTCGCGATAGCCATAGGACGTGCCGGTCTTGTAGGCGATGCGCCCGAAGGAGCCGTTGGTCGGCGGCGCCACGCCGCTCAGAATGTCGGCGACATACCAGGCCGCGACCGGGTCGAGCACCGGCGCGGCAGGTCCCGTGTCCGGCGGGGCGGCCGTTGATCCGTCCGTGAGGCGCACCGGCTCCCCGCCGCGGGCGATCGCCGCATAGACCGAGACGAGATCGCGCAGCGTAATGCCGACGCCCCCCAGTCCCATGGCGAGGCTCGGCGCCGCGTCGTCGGGGAGGAGGGGGGTCGCGTTGGCGCGCCGGAGGCGGGCGACCAGCCGCGCGGTGCCCACGGCGTCGAGCACCTCGATCGCCGGGATGTTGAGCGACTGGGCCAGGGCCTGGCGCACCGTCACGGTTCCTCGGGTCGAGCCGTCGAAATTGACCGGGACATAGCCGCCGAAATCCGTCGGGCGGTCCTCGATCAGGCTCTCGGGATGGGCGAGGCCCAGCTCGAAGGCGAGCCCATAGATCATCGGCTTGAGGGTCGAGCCGGGGGAGCGCACGGCTTCCGTCATGTCGACGAAACCGGCCCGCTGCGCCCTAAAGAGGCCGGCGGAGCCGACCGAAGCGAGGATCTGGCCGCTCGCCTCGTCGACGGCGAGGATGGCGACCGAAGCACGGGGGCCGATGGTCATGGCGCGCCGGGCGGCGAGGTCTTCGAGCGCCGCCTGGAGACGTGCATCGACGCTCAGGGTCAGCCGGCGCCCGTTCGGGTGGGCCGTCGCCACCTGTTGCGTCAAGTGCGGCGCGAGCATCGGAAAGGCGCGGCGGGCCTTGGGAATCGGCTCGGTCCTCGCGGCGGCGGCTTCGTCGGCGGCGATGATGCCGGCCGAAACCATGCGGTCGAGCACCATGTCTCGGGCCGCCCGGGCGGCGGCCGGATGCAGGTCGGGCCGGCGGGCCTCGGGAGACTGCGGCAGCGCCACGAGCAGTGCTGCTTCGGCGGTCGTGAGCCGGGTCGGCTCCTTGCCGAAATAGGCAAGGCTCGCGGCGCGAACGCCCTCGATGTTGCCTCCATAGGGGGCGAGGGTCAGGTAGAGCGTGAGGATATCGGCCTTGCTGAGTTGCCGCTCCAGAGCCTCGGCGTGGACGATCTGGCGGATTTTGGCCGCAAGATTGCGGGTCTGGCCGCCCTCGAGCAGCCGCGCCACCTGCATGGTGAGGGTCGAGCCGCCCGAGACGATCTGGCCGCCGGCGCCGACGAACTGGCCGGCGGCGCGCAGCATCGAGAGCCAATCGACGCCGGCATGGGTTGCGAAGTGCCGATCCTCATAGGCGAGCAGCATCTCAAGGAACCGCGGGTCGACCTTGTCGGGCGTCACCGGCAGGCGCCAGAGCCCGTCGGCGGTCGTGAAGGGCCTGAGCAGCGTGCCGTTGCGGTCGACGACCTCGATCGACACCGGCAGCATGCGGACGTCGGGCGTCGGCGGCAGGCCCTCTCGGAGCGCATTCAGCCCGGCCCCGGCGTAGAGGCCGCCGCTGAGCGCGAGACCGATCGCAAGGCCCAGGGCGGCCGCGGGCAAGCGCGGCCGCCACGATGTTTTGCGTCCGCGGCTCATGGCGCGGGCGGCAGCACTTCGACCGTGCCCGCGACGGTATTGGCGCGCAGGTCGGGCCGGTACATGTCCTCGACCGTTGCGCCGGGCATGACGAACGTGCCGGGCGAGGTGGCGCGGACCATATAGGCGGTGGAGAAACTCGCCGTCTGGGACGAGTAGCGGAACGCCGCGACGTACTGGTCGGTCCGGGCCTCGGTGTGAGTCGGGCTCGATAGCTTGACCCATGAGAGGGTGTCCGCGCCGCCGCTCCCGAGGTCCGGGTTTTCGATCTCGAAGCCGGCCGGCAGCGGATCGGAGACGGCGTACTGGCCCGAGCCGAGCGTCGTCGGGGCGACCGTCACCACGACGACGAAGCGGTCGTTCTGGTGCACCGGGTCCTTGGTCGGGTCGATCTTGGTGCCATCGGGCGTGAAATAGCCGCGCGTGATGACAAAACCCTGGCTGCGGGCCGGGGGCGGGGTCAGCGGGATGCCGGTCGTCGAGAGTTTCGCCTCGAGCGGCGTGTTGCCGTTGTTGGCGATGGTGACGCTCGCGCCGTCGAAATGCTCCTGGCTGTAGCGCCGGTAGACCGAACCGGTCAGCGCCTTGCCATCGAGCGTGACGCTGCCGCCCGTCGCCTCTCGGGCGAGCGCGGCGGCGGCGAGCAGCGTCCAGGCATCCTCCTGGGTCGAGGTGTACCGGGCGACGTCCCTGAGGCCCGCGAGGCGGTCGGCGAGCGCCGGGAGATCAACGCCCGAGGGCGTGAACTCGCCGGCGAGGGCGAGCACGGCGGCCGTGTCGCGGAGTTGGCTGCCATAGTCCGAGCGGTAGCGCCTCGGGTTGTCCTTGACCGAAAGACCCGCGACCGCGGTGGTGAAGGCCGTGGCGGCACGCGCCTTGTCGCCATAGAGGGCGAGGGCGGCGCCCAGCTGGGCCTGGGCAAGCGGGGAGCCGAAATTGCCGAGCCGCGCCTCGAAATAGTAGCGCAGGTCGCCGATCGCGGCGCGGCCCGCCCGGGCCAGGTCGTAGAGGGCGTAGGCGATATCCTCGCCGCCATGGTCGAAGTCGGCGGCGGCGGAGACCTTGTTGCCGAGATTGTCGAGCGCCCGGTCGAGCGCCTGCTCCGGCACGTCGTAGCCTTCCTTTTTGGCGCGAAGCAGGAACTCGGTGACGTAGGAATCGAGCCAGAGGTCGTCCTCGTCGTCATCGGAGGGGCCCCAGAGCCCGAACGATCCCGACGAAGTCTGCTTCGAGAGGAGGTTGGCAATGGTGTCCTTGACCCGCTGCTTCAGCGCGTCGTCGGTGCCCATGTCGAGCATCCTGGCGACGTCGTTGAGGTAGAGCAGGGGCATGGCGACGCTCGAGAGCTGTTCGGCGCAGCCATAGGGGTAGCGGTCGAGCGCCATGAGCAGTTCCGGCACGTCGAGCCGGGCGATGGGGCCGATCGCCAGCGTCAGCGAGGCGGAGTGCGGCACGAGGCCGTCGAACCGGCTCTTGTCGAGCGTCACCGAGGAGCCGGGCTCGATGGTCAAGAGTTCGCTGCGCGTTTCGGGCGGACTCGCGGCGCGAACGCCGAGCGTCAGCTGCTTGGTCTGCGACATGCCGCCGGGCCCGTCGAGCGAGACCGTCAGCTGGTTGTCGCCGATCCCCGTCCCGACGAGGGAGGGCGTGAGCGCCGTGCGGCCCTTGGCGGCGAGCGTGACCGTCTGCTCCGCCCCGTCGGTCGAGAGGCCGTCGCCGGTTGCAATGCCGACCTTGTAGTCGCCGGCGGGGCCCGAGACGTTGTTGATCTCGACCAACAGGCGCGACTTGTCGCCGTTGCGCAGGAAGCGCGGCGGCGAAAGATTGACCACGACGGGGTCGTGCACCGTCACGTCGGCCGAGGCATGGCCGACGGCCTTGTCGGTCCAGGCGAGGGCCATCAGGCGCACGCTGCCGTTGAAGTCGGGCATGTCGAACGTCACCTCGGCGGTGCCGTCCGCCCCGACCGTCACCACCCCGGAATCGAGGGCGACGAGGACGGTGGTCGCGGGCGGCGTGCCGAGACGGGCTTCATCGCCGCCGTCGCCGCCCGAGCGGATGGCGCCGAGCGTTCCCTGCGTCGGATCGATCAGCTTGCCGTAGAGATCGCGGAACTCGACCCCGAGCTGACGCTGGCCGAAATACCACTTTTCGGGGTCGGGCACCTTGAAGCCGGTGAGGTTGAGGATGCCCACATCGACCGCCGCGACGGCCACATAGGCCTTTTCGCCGGCGGCGACGTTGCCGAGCTTCACCCTCGCCTTGAGGGGGGCGCGGGGCGATGCCTCCGTCGGCGCCTCGATCGCGGTCTCGAGCTTGAGGTCGCCGGGATCGACATCGGCGAAGGCCAGGCCGAGGGCGCGGGAGGGCATGCGCTTCTGCGCCGCGTCGGCGGGCTTATAGAGCATGGCCGTGACATAGACGCCGGGACTCCAGTCGGAGGTCACCGGCAGGTCGACGGTCGTGCCGCCGGCCGATACCTCGACGGCCTGCATCGAAACGATGCGGTCGTCGACGACCATCACCAGCGCGGTGCCGGCGAATTGCGGCTCGAGCTTCAAGTGAGCGACGTCGCCGGCGCGATAGGCCTGCTTGTCGAGCGCGACATTGAGCTTGTCGGGCGTGTCCGAACCGGCTTCCGGATAGTAGTAGCCGGCGTAGAACTCGTAGGTGGTCGAGGTCGGGTTGTCGCCCTGGCTCTCGATCTCGAAGCGGTATTGCCCCGAATCGACATGGGCCGAGACGCTGACCGGGCCCGAGGCGGAGGCGTCGACCGTGCCGTCGGCGACCCGGTGCGTCACCGTCACGGCCTCCCACTTCCAGATGCCGCCGTCCTTGTACCACTGGTAGTTGGTGGTGATTTTCGAGAGCGTCCAGGTGAGACCTGGGTTCGCCGCGAGCTTGCCGCCCGGGGCGACGTCGATGATGTCGAAGCCGGCCTCGCTGTTTTCGGGCAGGCCAGCGTTCTCGTCGAAGCGCGGCTTGACGCCGATCTCGTCGGTGAGGGCTTCGACGGGCCTCGAGAGCGTGTGCTGGACGGTGCGCCCGTTGGTGTCGACGAGGCTGAGGATCAGATCGGCCTGGAGCGGCTTGGTGGTTGCGGTTTCGAGCGCCGGGAGCGTGATCGAGGCCGTCGCATTGCCCTCGGCGTCGGTCGTGCCGACGGTGCCCAGCGATTCGCGATCGGTCTGGAACGTGTCGTCGAGGCGGCCGAAGGAATAGCCGGGATAGGCGTCGATCGTGCGGCCGGCGCGGATGATCGCATCGGCCTCGATGTCGAGGTTCGGGGCCGTCGCGCCATAGAGATAGCGCGCGGCAATGGCGATCTCGGCCGGCTCGCCGATCCTGAGCGGCGAATCCGGCGCGGTCGCCTCGAAGGCCAGGCGGTCGGGCTCGAAGTCTTCGACGAGGAAGCCGATATTGGCGAGGGGGGACGCCTTGGGATCGGTGTAGAGCCGGATGTGCCAGGAGCCACGCATGGCCTCCCGCACCAGCGGCAGCGCATCGAAATAGCCGCCGGCGCCCTTGTCCCGGAGCACTTCGCGCTTGGCCACGACCCCGTCGGGACGGATCATTTCGAGGGTCAGCGGCACGGCGGTGACCGCCTTGGCGTGCGCGTCGCGCAGCAGGGCGGTGAGGAAGACCGTCTCGCCCGGCCGGTAGACGCCGCGTTCGGTGGTGGCAAAGAGGTCGAGGGGGCCCGGCGCGGCGCGGCCGTCGACGCCGCGGTCGGTGAGGTCGAAGGCGGTGCGCGAGAGGTCGAGCACCGAGTAGTCGCCGTCGCCGGTCTCCGCCACGAGCAGGAGGGGCGCACGGCCGCCATCGCCGCGCGCCAGGCCCGGGGCAAAATCGGCCTTGCCGTCGGCATCCGAGGTGGTTTCCCCGAGGACCTCGTTGTTGCGGGCGACGAGCCGCACCTTGGCGCCGGCAACCGGCTTGGCCGAGGTCAGCGAGCGGATGAAGGCGTGGATGCCGTCATCGCCCGAGACGGTGGTCAGCCCGAGGTCGGTGACGATGAACCACTGCGTCGCGATGGAATCCCAGTAGTCCTGGTCGGTGCCGGTGACCTTGGCGGTGATGACGTAGGCGCCCGGCTGCATGCGCGGCGCGATATCCGCCAGCGGGATCGCGGTCGTGGTCTCGGCGTTGGCGTTGCCCTGGGCGAGATCGACCGTGCCGTTCCAGATCTTTTCGCCGTAGTCGTCGGCGACGTTCTCGGCCGACGAGCCGTCGAGGGTCGAGCCGAAGGTGTTGTTGCGGATCGCCTCCGCCATCGAGCGGTCGCCGATGCGGTAGACCTGGAGGTCGGCGCGCTGGGCGTTGACCGAGGTGATCGGCAGCCCCCCGCCCAGCCCTGCCGGCATCACATAGGCGTTGTTGGCGAAGGCGACGAGCGGCTTGCGATCGGGGACGAAGAGGTTGAGGTCGACGTCGCTGCGGAGCGTCTCGCCGTCGGCGGACGGGAGCCCGGCCCTGAGCTTGATGTGGTAGCGCTTGCCGTGATCGACGCCGGTGATGCAGATCTGCGTCTGCTCGCCGCGCTCGACCGCGGCCTGCGGCACGCCCTCGACCACCACATAGCTCGACAAATCGGTATTGGCGTCGGGGAGCGGGGTCGCAAACTCGATGCAAATGCGCGGGCTCGGCGATTCCGAATCGACCGTGTTGTTGACGACGCGGAAACCGTGCTGCGACACGGCCTTTTCCAGCCGCTTGTCGAGATCGGCGTCATCGACGAGCGCGATGCTGGCGCGGTAGGTGGCGATCGCCTCGCGGTATTTCTGGCCGAGATCGAGGGCGCGGGCGAGCGCGCCCAGGGCGGCCGCGCGATCCTCAGTGCCCTCGGAGAGGAGGAGGGCATTGGTCGCGGCGGAAGTGGCGACATCGGCGAGGTCGGAATTGTCGTCGTCGGGGCTCGAAGCCTGGTCGGCGCGGTCGAGCGCCGTCTGGGCGAGCCGCAGCCAGACGGCCGGGTCGTTGTGCACGATGGCGAGCGCCTGCTTATAGGACTCTATCGCGGCATCGGGATTGGATTTCTGCACGTCCTCATCGGCCTGGGCGACGAGATCGGCGTACTTGGCGTCTTTCGGCGGCGGATTGCTGTCCTTGAGGCCGGCGGCAAAGCTGCGCGCCCGATCGACCAGATCCTGGGCCGGGAACGGAATCTCGCCCTGCCGGGCCTTGGCGATGTCCTCGAGGCTGGGGGTCTGCGCGACCTTCCCCGAGGTTGCGCCCTTGAACGGGGTGTCGGTCCCCACGTCACCCTTGAGGAAGCACCAGCCCGCCTTGCCGCTGAAGGTAAAGGCGCGGCAGAGATTGTCCTCGAGGCATGCCTTCTGGCAGGCGTCGAGCTTGGTGCCCTTGATGATGGCGTAGTCGAAACCGGGAAGGTCGGTGTTCGGCGCGAGGCTGATCTTGCGATCCGCAGCCCAGGCACCCGAGACCAAAAACGTCAAAATGACAGCAAAAGCAATGCCGAAGGCGGTCCGAAGCCGCATCTTCCTCTCCCTGCAGCCCCCCGGCTTTCGGCGCGCCAATCTCTACCGGCATTTGCGGCAAAGGTGCGGCATCCTGCCACAATTTCCGCGGGCGATGCGACCCTCTTGGCTGCCCTCGGGACGAGCGGCCGGCGAATTCGGCTAGGAGCCGGGGTCGAGGCGGCGGTAGTCGCCCCGCCAGTAGAGCAGCGGTGAGGCTTCCGCCGGGCCGAGCAGGACGGCTTCGACGGCGCCGATCAGGATCACGTGCGAGTGGCATTCGATCGCCTCCTCGAGGACGCAATCGATCGAGGCGAGGGCGCCGGCAAGGGCCGCCGCGCCGCTCGGCATGGCGTGCCAGGAGACGCCTTCATAGCGTGCCGGCCCATAGATGCCGTCCCGGCCGGCGAAACGATCGGCCAGCCATTGCTGGCTGGCATCGAGGACGTTGGCGCAGAATGCCCCCGCTTCCCGGAGGGCGGGCCAGGAGGAGGAATCGCGGCCGACGCAGACGAGCAGCCGCGGCGGCTCGACGGCGAGCGAGGTGACCGAGGTCGCGGTAAAGCCGGTGCGGGCTTCCCCCTGCCCGACGGTCACGACCGAGACGCCGGCGGCAAGCTGGCGCATGGCGGCGCGGAAGGTATCGCCCGTGACGGGCGGAAGGGGTTCCGCCGCTCCCCCCGCCGGGGCCGCCTCCGTCGTTGCCGGTCGCTCACCGCCCGCGGCCAAACGCCTTCGGATCAACTCGTCCATGTCGCACCCAAGCAACGGTTGCCGCCGGCCGTCGGCGCGTGAGCCGGCGGCCGGGCCGCACCCGCCCTGCCCATACGCGCCGCGGCCCGCGGCCGCAAGGTGCCCGAACCGTGGCGCGAAAGGCGCGCCAACAAGGCCCGGCCATACTCATTCCCCGGGCGTGACATGCCTGCGCCACCCGGGCGCCGATTTTGCCGCAATTCGATGCAATCTGCTCCCGGTTTGCCGAGGGGCTTCGCCGTGCGCCAGTTGTGCTTTGCCTGTGCCGCCGCACTGCTCATCGGCATCATCGGCGGGCCCGCTTCAGCATCTGCCTGCGCGGGTCTCTCAGAAGGTCCCGATGGCGTCGTCAGCGCGGTGCTCGACGGCAACACCTTCGTGCTCGACAGCGGCATCGTCGTGCGTCTCATCGGGGCGGTCGCGCCGTTTCCGGCGGGCAAGCGAGCCGGCTCGGTGGCCGAGCCGCTGGCCGAGGAGGCCAAGGCCGCGCTCGGCCAGCTGATTCTCGGCAAGGCGGTGACGCTCGGGCTCGACGAGGAGGAAACCGACCGCTACGGCCACATGGAGGCGCAGGTTTTCCTGGCCGAGCCGGGCGGGGCCTGGGTCGAGGCGGAAATGGTTGCCCGGGGGCTGGCGCGGGTCGAGCCGCGGCAAAAGCTCCGGCGGTGCCTCGCCGAATTGATCGCGGCGGAGGCCGGGGCGCGCGCGAGAGCACTTGGCATCTGGGCCGATCCCTATTACAGCGTGCGCGACGCAGGCGATCCTGCAATTCTCGCGGGGCGCACCGGTCACTACGAGGTCATCGAAGGCGAGGTGATCGGCACGGGCGAGTCCCGGGGCCGCGTCTATCTCGATTTCGGCCGAGTCTGGAAGGACGACGTGACGGCGACGATCGACCAGAAGGCGCGCGGGCTGTTCGCGGACATGAATCTCGACCCGCTATCCCTCAAGGGGCAGCGGGTGCGGGCGCGCGGATGGATCGAAAATCGCGACGGGCCGCTTATCCAGATCGATGTCCCGGAGCAGCTCGAGGTGCTGGGGTCGGAATGATCGCCCTGGGTTCGCTGGCACGCCATTTCCGCGCCGGTTTCGCCGTGGCCCTTGCGCTCGCGGCGACGAGCTGCACCGACCTCGTCAGCGGCCCCGGGGCCTCGCAGCAGGTAGCGGCGCTGAGCTCGCCGGTCGACCAGCCGACGGGCGAGGATGCCGAGGACGCGGTCATCGGCCAGCGCGAGCACCCGCGCATCATCGCGACCTATGGCGGGATCTATTCGGACCCCAACGCCGAATACGTTATCGCCCACATCGTCGGCCGCCTGCTGCAGGCGGCGGGCCAGCCCAACACGCAATATACCGTCACCATCCTCGATACCGCCGACGTCAACGCCTTCGCGCTGCCGGGCGGCTATATCTACGTCACGCGCGGCATCCTGGCGCTCGCCAATGACGAGAGCGAAATCGCGGCCGTGCTGTCGCACGAAATCGCGCACGTCGTGCTGCACCACGCCCGGGCGCGCTCGAACAAGCAGCGCACGGACCAATTGGTCGACAAGGTGATGACCGGGGTGCTCGGCGGGTCGAGCGCGCAGGCGCAGCAGGCCTCGAAACTTTCCATGGCCGCCTTCAGCCAGCAGCAGGAACTCGAAGCCGACCAGAAGGGCATCGAGATCGCCGGAAAGGCCGGCTACGATCCGTTCGCCGCGGTGCGGTTCCTCTCGGCCATGGGGCGGTTTTCGAAATTCTCGGTGGGCGATGCCGCCCAGGCGGACGACTTCCTCTCGTCGCATCCGTCGACGCCGGACCGCATCCAGCGCGCGCAGACGGAGGCGCAGAAGCAGTTTGGGCCCAATCCGCCCACGGAGCAGGACCGCGACGAATACATGGACGCGATCGACGGCCTCAGCTTCGGCGCGAGCGCGCAGCAGGGGGCGATCGTCGGGCAGCGCTTCATCCAGCCGGCGCTCAAATTCACCTTCACCGTGCCCAATGGCTATAGGCTCCAGAACGCGCCCAACGCGGTCGTCGGCGTCGCCGGGGATTCGGAGGCGGTGCGTTTCGACTCGGCCGAGGTGCCGACCTCGATGGCACTCACCGACTACCTCAAGTCGGGCTGGATCGCCGGGCTCGATCCCGCCTCGGTGACGGCGGCGACGGTCAACGGCATGGATACCGCCTCCGGCGTCGCCAAGACCGACCAGTGGTCGTTCCGGGTGTCGGTGGCGCGCTTCCAGGGCCAGGTGGTGCGGTTCATCTTCGCCGCCAAGACCGACAGCCCACGCTTCGATTTCGGCGCCGACGCGACGCTGCGGAGTTTTCGGCCGGCGACGGCCGCCGACCTCGCGCAGATCAGGCGGGTCTCGGTCAAGGTCATCGCCGCGCGCCCCGGCGACACCGCCGACAGGCTCGCGCAGCGGATGGCGGGCCTCAGCCGCGGCATCGACCTCTTCTACATCCTCAACAACCTGCTTCCCGGCGATCCGGTGATCGTGGGGCAGAAATACAAGATCGTGACGGTGCAGTAGCCCGCTTTGCCGCGCCGGCCGCGCGGGCAGGGGCACGAAAGGGCGCGCCCCCGGGGGCGATCGGCCCGGCTTCCGCGGCCAAACGGGGTGCAATGAAAAAGGCCGGCTTTCGCCGGCCTTTCCGCATTCTCTCTCGCGTCCGCTCAGGCGGCGGCTTCCTCGGCGTCGGGTGTATCGGCCTTGGGCCCACGCCGCGGCGACTTCTGCAGGTTCTTTTCGATGAGCTGGACCGCCTCGGTCAGCGTCAGCTTGTTGACGGCGCCGATCTCGCGGCTCATCCGGTCCATCGCCTGCTCAAACAGCTGCCGCTCGGAATAGGACTGCTCGGGCTGGTCCTCGGAGCGGTAGAGATCGCGCACCACCTCGGAAATCGAGATCAGGTCGCCGGAATTGATCTTGGCCTCGTATTCCTGGGCGCGGCGGCTCCACATGGTGCGCTTGATGCGGGCACGGCCGGTCACGGTATCGAGCGCCTTGCGCACCATGTCGTCCTCGGCGAGCTTGCGCATGCCGACGGATTTGATCTTGGCGACGGGGACGCGCAGGGTCAGCTTGTCCTGCTCGAAGGAGATCACGAACAATTCGAGCGACAGGCCGGCAACCTCC
>DASZTU010000136.1:0-3887 GCA_035547975.1 Devosiaceae bacterium
GCCGGCAAGATCCAGGGGCAGCCCTATACCATCTACTTCCTCGGCTGCGATCCGAAGACCCACAGGGACTGCGAGGATATCGATCTTTATACCGGCTACCTGGGCGTCAAGCCTTCTCTCGAGAAGGTCAACAGCTGGAACAGGGACACCAGGTTTGCCCGGGTCTATCTCGACTCGGACGGCGACGCCTCGATGGATATGGACGTCAACCTCGTGCACGGGGTGAGCCGGGACAACCTGGACTCGACGCTATCCCTCTGGTCGCAGCTGGTGAAGAAGCTCACCCGATACGTACACGAGAAATAGCCGACGCCGGGCGCCCTGCGGGGAACGGGAGCCGGCGCGACCCGCCTCCCCTCGCCGCCTCACTCGCCCTGGGTGGTGAAGTCCACCGGCCCAAACTGCGGCTCGACGGCGTTGGCCATCTTGGTCGCTTCCTCGCGCTGCTCGGGCGTTGCGACCGACATGTCGCGCGTCAGCAATTCGCCGATCCATCCCTCGTCCGGGGTCCCGGCTGAGCGATCGTGCGCGATTGAGAGCCACATCAGGCCCTCGACCGGCTGGGCCTTGATGCCCGCGCCGTTGAACAGCAGATCGCCGAGCTTCGCCTGCGCCGCGACGTGGCCTTTGTGCGCCGCGAGCGAGAGCCAGCGCGCGCCCTGCAGCGGGTTGGGGTCGGTGGGCGAATTGATATAGATTTCGCCGACGCGGTACTGCGCATCGGCATTGCCGAAATAGGTCGCCGCGTGGAGGATCAGCTGCTCCGCCTTGTCGGGGTCCTTGCCGATCCCGGCATCGGGCAGGCCGTGGCGATAATAGTCGCCCATCTTCACGAAGGATTGGGCGACGATATCGGAATCGAGGCCGCGGGGCGCTGCGTCCGCGTGATCATTGGCGATCTGGGAGAAGTAGCCGAAGGCCTTGACGTCGTCCTTCTGCACGCCGTCGCCGTTTTCGTACATCGTGCCGAGCCGCCAGAGCGCCATGGGCTGGCCGGCGGCCGCGGCGCTCTCGAGCGCCGCCATGGAATCGGCATTGGAGACGCCGCCCCCTGCCCCGTCCATCATGTTGGCCATGGTCAGCGCGGCGTCGGCCGCGGTTCCCGGCACGGCGGCGACGGCCGGCAACGACCGGGAGGAAACGGGCGTGTCGGGCGCGACGGTCGGGACGTCGTCCCCGCCCGGCGCTGCGGCGGACGCGGTCGTCGTCGTTTCGCGCGGGTCGGCCGCGTTCGGCGTGGGAAGACCGGTGGGAGCGACGCCTGCGGTCGTGGCGTCCGGCACATCTGCCGGCGGGACCGGCGCGGCCTTCGGGTTGACGACCGCCGGCGGGCCGTCGGCGGCCTTGACCGCCGGCGGATTGCTCCCGCCAAAGCTGAAGTTGAACCCGAAGAAGGACTGCGCCTCGGCCGTCGAGACCGCGCCCAGCGACGCGGCGATCGTGCACACGGCGACAGAAACCAGGGTGCGATGGACCCTAGATATCCGCATACTGCCCTTTCTCGCCCCTGGCACCCGGATTGGTCAGCGCGCCATAGCGCGCGGGCCCCACGAGCTGGGCATATTTCCAGATGGCCCCCGAGCCGTATTCCGTCTCGCGGGGTGTCCAGGCGGCCTTGCGCCTGGTGAATTCTTCCTCCGACACATTGACGGAGATCTCTCCGGTCGTTGCGTCGAGGGTGATGATGTCGCCGTCCTTGACGAGGCCGATCGGGCCGCCCACCGCCGCCTCGGGGCCGACATGGCCCACGCAGAAGCCGCGCGTCGCACCCGAGAAGCGGCCGTCGGTGATGAGGGCGACCTTGTCGCCCATCCCCTGCCCGTAAAGCGCCGCGGTGGTGGACAGCATCTCGCGCATGCCGGGGCCGCCCTTGGGGCCCTCGTAGCGGATGACGAGCACTTCGCCTTCCTTGTAACGCCGCGCGTTCACCACCTCGAAGCATTCCTCTTCGTTGTCGAAGACGCGAGCCGGGCCGCTGAAGCGCAGGTTCTTGAGGCCCGCGACCTTCACGATCGCGCCGTCGGGCGCGAGGTTGCCCTTGAGCGTCACGACGCCGCCGGTGGGAGAGATAGGATTCGAAGTTGGCCGGATCACGTCCTGATAGGTGTTGAACTCGACCGAGGCGAGGTTTTCGGCCACCGTCTTGCCGGTTACGGTCATGCAGTCGCCGTGGAGATACCCGCCATCGAGCAGCGCCTTCATCACCTGTGGGATGCCGCCCGCCTCGAAGAGGTCCTTGGCGACATACTTGCCGCCCGGCTTGAGGTCGCCGATGTAGGGCGTCTTGCGGAAGATTTCGCCCACGTCGAAGATATCGAAGTCGATGCCCGCCTCGTGGGCCATGGCCGGCAGGTGGAGGGCGGCGTTGGTCGACCCGCCCGTGGCCGCAACGGTCATCGCCGCGTTCTCGAACGCCTCGCGGGTAACGATGTCGCGCGGGCGCAGCTGGATTTTCAGCAGCTCCATCACCTGCTCGCCCGCCGCGGCGCAGAGCGCGTCACGGATTTCGTAAGGGGCCGGTGCGCCGCAGCTATAGGGCAGCGCGAGGCCGATCGCTTCGGCCACCATCGCCATGGTGTTGGCCGTGTACTGGCCACCGCAGGAGCCGGCGGAGGGGCACGCGACGCGCTCGAGCGCATCGAGCTCCAGATCGTCCATCTTGCCGACGGAGTGGAGGCCGACCGCCTCGAAGAGGTCCTGCACCACCACGTCGCGGCCCTTGAAGCGGCCGGGCAGGATGGACCCGCCATAGATGAAGATCGAGGGCACGTTGAGGCGGATCATCGCCATCATCATGCCGGGCAGGGATTTGTCGCAGCCCGCCATCGCGACCAGCGCGTCGTAGCTGTGGCCGCGCATGGTGAGCTCGACCGAGTCGGCGATGACGTCGCGGCTCGCCAGCGACGACTTCATCCCGGCGTGGCCCATGGCGATGCCGTCGGTCACGGTGATGGTGGTGAATTCGCGCGGCGTGCCGTGGTGGGCCGCGACGCCCTTCTTCACGGCCTGCGCCTGTCGCTGGAGGGAAATGTTGCAGGGCGCCGCCTCATTCCAGGCCGTCGCCACGCCCACCAGCGGCTGGTGGATCTGCTCCGTCGTCAAGCCCATCGCGTACAGGTACGAACGATGCGGCGCCCGCTCCGGCCCCTCAGTCACGTGCCGGCTCGGCAACCTGGACTTATCGACGTAGTTACTATCCATCGCTCACTCTCCCCTGGTATTCAGCGCCGTTGTTCTTGGCCAAGACAAATGCCGCGGCACCAATCCAGGGTCGTCGGAAGAGCGTCAAGGCAGCCGATGCCCGAAACCGTTCGGTCCGGTGCTGGTCCCTTGTCCGCCCGTCCGCGTTCTCCCGCTGGTTTAGGGTTAGATTGTGGCGGGGAGTCTCGCCAAATCGTTGATTGGTTTCCGGGCCGGCGGGAATGAAAGACCATGTTGCAGAATCGACACATGGCGTGATCGGGCGACCCGCCGAGGCATGCCGAACGGCGGCGCGGGGTCACCCGGCGAGCATCAGAATGGCGTTCTGCAGACCGCTTCGGCAGCGGCCACCGCCGTCATCGAAGGAGCCCCCTGCCCGGTTCCGGTTGACCTGCGTCAACGTCTTGCGCCAGGGCGTGGGATAGCGGTGGCACAGCCGCATCATTCGTACCGGAGCTTGAGATGAACGACACCCATGGAACGTGGAAGACCTTCACCGAGGAAGTCGAAGTCGCCGGCAACCAGTTGATCCAGCACGTGACCCGCCTCGTCGCCGAGGGGAACGTGCGGACCATCCGCGTCAAGTCGCAGAACGGGGACGTGCAGTTCGAAATCCCGCTCACCGCGGGGGTCGTGACCGGCGGCATCGTCGCGCTGACCGCCCCCTGGCTGGTCGCCCTCGGGGC
>DASZTU010000137.1:0-2458 GCA_035547975.1 Devosiaceae bacterium
GTAGGAGGAAATCTGGAGGATCGCCGGCCCCGAAAGTCCGCGATGCGTGAACAGCAGCGCCTCGCGGAAGCGCCGGCCATTGGCCTCTGCGTCGACCTCGGCCGAGATGCCGGCGAGCGGCTTCAGCCGTTCGAGGGCGCCCGGCTCGCAGGTCAGCGGCACGAGGCCCGGCCGCGTTTCGGTCACGGCGAGGCCGAATTGGCGCGCGAGGTCGTAGCCGAGCCCCGTCGCGCCCATCTTGGGAATCGACTTGCCGCCCGTCGCGATGACGAGCGAGGTCGAGCCGACCGGGCCCGACGACAGGCGCACAAGGAAACCCTCGTCGCCCTTGTCGACCGACTCGACGGTCGTCCCGAGCGCGAGCGCCGCCCCCACGTGGCCGAGCTCGCTCGTCAGGAGGTTGATGATCTGCTGGCTCGAGCCGTCGCAGAAGAGCTGCCCCAGCGCCTTTTCGTGGTAGGCGATGCCGTAGCGCTCGACGAGCGCGATGAAGTGCTGCGGCGTATAGCGCCTGAGGGCCGAAATGGCGAATTTCGGATTGCCGGAGATGAACCGCTCCGGCCGGGTTTGCGTGTTGGTGAAATTGCACCGGCCGCCGCCCGAAATGCGGATCTTTTCGCCGGGCGATTGGGCGTGGTCGACCACGAGCACGCGGCGGCCGCGCTTCCCCGCCTCGATCCCCGCCATCATGCCGGCGGCCCCGGCCCCGAGCACGATGACGTCGTAGCGCTGCATGAAAGGCCTGATGACACAGCCCGAGGCCCGCCACAAGCCCGGGTGTGGCCCGGCGGCGACGGGCGCGGGCAAAGCAGTGGACGCGGGGACGGCGCCGCCCGGCGCACCCTTGCGGGCATTTTGCCAATGCCGCTATGGTCGCCCGGGCGGTTGGGGGACCACCATGCGTCTTGCGGGGATCATCATTGTCGCGGCCTGGCTGATGCTCGCTTCGGCCGTCGAGGCGGGGGAGCTGTTCGCCCCGGCAATCGATGCGGAAAGCTACAGCCAGTCACCCGTCGAGGAGACGGCGCGGCAGTTTGGCCTGAGCGAGGTGCGAATTGGCCCCGCCATGTCCAATCTCGAGCTGTCGCTGGTGCAGGTGGTGCCCGGCATGCACTTCTTCCCGGACCCCGACAGTTTCCAGAAGGGGCGCCTCGACAGCGTCGAGTTCGAGGCGCTGTTCGGGACGCCCTGGCCGGACGTCTTCAAGTGGATCGGTTCGCCCCGTCCCTCGGTCGGCGGCCTCGTCAACCTCGCGGGCTACGAAAGCCTCGTGCACGCCGGTCTCGACTGGCATCTGCCGATCGGGTCGACCCCGTTCTACCTCGAGGCGGGCGTCGGGCTCGGCACGCACAACGGCTACCTCACCAACCCACCGCCCGGCTATCACGAGCTCGGCTGCCGCTTTCTCGTCCATTACCAGTACGGCGCGGGCATGAACCTCACGCCCAATGTGACCCTGACCCTCCAGTGGCAGCACATGTCCAACATCCTGTTCGGCTGCGGACTCAATCAGGGCCTCAACGATCTCGGCCTCGAAGTCGGCTGGAAGTTCTGAGAAGCGGACGGCAAGCCCGGGCGCCAAAAACCCGACTGTAGCCATTCGGTAACGATGCCAGCAAAGCTCAGCGCCGCGGGGGCCGTCCATGCTTGCCGAAGCCTTGCCGCGATTGCTGCAATCTGACATTGCTCGGGCTGGTTTGGGGAAGTGTCGATGCCGCGTTCCGGGTTGATGGTCGGGTTGGCCCTGGGGTTCGTCGCGGCCCTGAGCGCCCCCGCTGCCGCCTTCGAAATGACGCCGCCGCGCGTTGATTCCGGCAGCTTCGTCGATTCCATCGCTCAGACCGCGTCCTATTTCGGCATCGACGAGGTCCGCCTCGGGCCGGCGCTCTCCAACATGGAGCTCCTGCCCAACCTCTACGTCGTCCCGGACGTTTCGAGCTTCAACAAGGCGCAGCTCAATGCGGCGCAGTTCGACATCTATTTCCGCTCGCCCGAAATCTTCCGCTGGATCGGCTCGCCCCGGCCATCGATCGGCGGCATCGTCAACTTCTCCGGCCACGAGAGTTTCGTGCACGCGGGAATCGACTATCACGTGCCGCTCGGGACGAGCCCGTTCTACGCCGAAGTCGGGGGCGGCGTCGGCATCCACAACGGCTATCTCGACAATGCCCCGGCCGGCTATCACGACCTCGGCTGCCCGGTGCTGCTGCACTGGAAGGCCGGCATTGGCGCCAACCTCAACGCCGATACCACCCTCACCCTCGATTGGGAGCACATGTCCAACATCGTGTTCCGCTGCCACCCCAATCAGGGCCTCAACGCCATCGGCCTCGTGATCGGCCACAAATTCTAGGGCGGGCGCTTCGGACGAGGCGCTTGGCCGCGAAGCCGGGGGGCGGGGCAGCAGGCGCCGCCCGCAAGGATTCATTGACTCTTTGCCATTTGCGGGTAGAAGGCT
>DASZTU010000138.1:0-9358 GCA_035547975.1 Devosiaceae bacterium
GGGCCTGCTCGGCGTTTCGGGGCTATCGGGCGACATGCGCGAGCTCTTGGCCAGCGAGGATGCGCGCGCCCGCGAAGCGGTCGAGCTCTTCACCTTTCGCATCGCGCGCGAGACCGCGGCGCTCGCCAATAGCCTCGATGGGCTCGAACTGCTGGTCTTCACCGGCGGGATCGGCGAGCACGCGGCGCCCATCCGGGCGATGGTCGCGAGCCGGTTGCGCTGGCTCGGCGTGCGCCTCGACCCGGCGGCCAATGCCGAGGCGGCGGAGCGGATCGACGCGCCGCAAAGCGCGGTCGAAATCCGCATCATTCCCGCCGACGAGGAGCTGGCGATCGCCCGCCACACCGCGGCACTCGCGGCCGAAGCGGGGGCCTGAGCGCCCCCGCCTCGAGGCGGACGAATCAGGCGGCCGATACGCGCCGGGCCAGGTCGCGGGCGCCGAGGGTTGCGAGCGCAACCGAAGTCAGCGTCGGATTGCCGGCGGTCATCGTGGGGATGACGCCGTTGCCGGCGACATAGACGTTGTCCAACCCCCAGACGCGGCTGTTGCGGTCGCAGACCGAGAGTCCATCGTCGCTTTCGCCCATCCGGATCGTGCCCTGGTAGTGGAGCGAGGAGCCGTTGGGCGGGGTGCGCGGACGGTGGCCCTGCGCCGGCCGGCCCAGCGTGTCGCAGATTTTCAGCAGCGTCTGGCGGGCGCGCTCCATGCGGGCGAGGTCCTTCTCGGAGAGCTTGAACCTCAGGTGCATGGCCGGGCGGCCGTACCAATCCTCTGCCGTTTCGCTGAAGGCGACGTAGTTGTCGTAAGAGATTTCCGACGGCAGGAAGAAGGACACGTTGAGCAGCGTCTTCTGCTCGGCGATGATCTGCTCGGCGGGTGCGAGCGAGCTCGGCTCGACCTGGGTGATCTGCACGTGGAAGGGGAATTCCTCGTCGAGATAGGGAATCCAGGTCACCCCGTTCATGATGCGCGAGACGACCGTGTTGTCGGCGAGCACGCCACCCATGGCATTGAGGATCGACGCCTGGGGATCGGTCACGACGCCGTCGAGCTCGGCCATGATCGAGACCTGCGGGTGCTCGTTGAGGTAGTGGCCCAGGGCCCGCGGCCGAATGCCGGAAGCGAAGAGCAGCTGCGGCGTGTGGAGCGAGTCGGCGGCGACCACGACCGCGTCCGCCCCGATCGTGCGCCCCTCCCTGGTGATCGGGCTCCAGGTCTCGACGCCCACGGCGCGGTTGCCCTCGAGGATGATGCGCCGCACCACGGTTTCCGGCCGCAGCTCGAAATCGGGATTTTCGCCGGCGAGGAGCCCGCCCAGAATCTGGTCCGGACCCGAGCGGAGAACCCCGTCGGCGGTGCGCACCAGCGCCATGGGCATGGGCTGGACGCGGCGGTCCGCGGGGCGGCCGGCATTGAACATGCCGCCGAGGATCGATTCGAGCGCCGGCGCGATCTGGGAATCGGGGAACTGGGTGTTGGAGACGTGGAGCATCTGGCGGGCGAGGTCGAGCGCCTCGTCCATCGTCTCGCGCTCGATGAACGGTATCCGCTCCGTGCGCGAGGGCGCGGGGCAGGCGCCGAACCAGTGGATGCCCATGCCGCCGACGCCGGAGGCGGCGTGCGCGGCCGGAAATCCGTCGCCGTCGACCGCCGCATCCCAGACGGTGAAGAGGCCCGGCCGGCGGAGCATCGACATGTCGGGGCCGCCCTGGTGGCGCAGCAGCCGCTCCTCCTCCGTCATCGGCTCATAGGGACTGCCGCGCCGGGGGCCCTGCGTCGCCAGCTGGGCCGCCTCGCGCTTCTTCATATCGGGAATGTTGGCGACGTGGTGTGCCGGAAACTCGGCGATGACGGGGCCGCCTTCGAGCATCAGGATTTTGGCGCCGGGGAGCGCGTCCGTCAGGGCGCGGGCATAGGCCGAGCCTGTCGGGCCGCTGCCCACGATGATGATGTCAGCCCTCTCGTCGAACGCGTCGGACATGGGAATCTTGTGCCTCCAGCACAGCAATGCGGGCCGGCCGGCGGAAGAAGCCCGGCGCGGTCAACCATCCATTTCTCAGCTAGAGCGAGACCCCAAGGTGCTTGACCCAGGCGAGGCCCTCCTCCGTGGTGCCCCGCGGGCGGTACTCGCAGCCGATCCACCCCTCATAGCCCAGTCGCTCCAGTTCGCGGAAGATCGCCGGATAGGCGATTTCGCCTTCGTCGGGTTCGGCGCGGCTCGGCACGGCGGCGATCTGCACGTGGCCCACATGCGGCCAGAACCGGCGCATCCGGGTGATCACGTCGCCCTCGGAGACGCCGATGTGGTAGACGTCGAACATGATCTTCACATTGGGCGCACCGACGCGCTCGATGATCGCGTCCACCTCCTCGACGGTCGAATAGAAATAGCCGGGCATGTTGCGCTGGTTGAGCGGCTCGAGCAGCAGCGTCAGCCCCCGCGCCGCGGCCCTCGGCGCCGCCTCCCTGAGGTTCGCGACGAGGGTGTCGGCTGCCTCGGCGCGCTGCTCGGGGGGAACGAGGCCGGCCATGGCGTGGACCGAATTGCCGCCGGCCGCCGCAACCCAATCGAGGGATTGGCCGATCAAGGCCTGGAAGTCGCGTTCGCGGCCGACGACCGCGGCGAGCCCCGCGTGCTGGTTGGGCGCCGTGCCGATATCGGTGTTGACGCCGAGGAGCGTGATTCCGAGCCGGCGGCAGGTGTCGCGCACCGTCTGCGGCGGCACGGCATAGGGGTAGTGAAGCTCGACGGCGCGGAAGCCGGCGCGCGCCGCCGCCTCGATGCGGTCGAGGAGCGGCAGGTCGGCCCAGAGGAAGCCGAGATTGGCGGAAAAGCGGATCATGGGGAACTCGGATGGGATGCAATGATCATTCGGGCCGTCGCCGCTGGGCGGCTGGGCGGGCGGAAGTCGGGCGGGTCACCTCACACTTTGTGCAGCCGGGCGATTTCGAGGAAATTCCTGAGCAGGATGCTGTCGTCGCCGCGCCGCCAGAAGCAGGAAACGCCGATGCTGGCGGTCGGCTCGACGGGAATGTAGACGACCCCGGGGTAGGGCATCGTTTCCCACGCCCGGTGCACGAGGTGGACGCCGAACCCGCTCGCGACGAGCCCGAGGCGCGTCAGCATGTGGCCGGTCTCCTGCACAATGCGCGGGGAAAACCCGGCCCGCTGGCAGAGCACGATGATGCGGTCGTAGATCGACGGGTCGTTCTCGCGCGGGAACATCACCCAGGGGTCCTGGGCGAGCTCGATGAGGTTGATCTTCTCCTCGCGCGCCAGCCGGTGCTGCTGCGGCAGCACCGCGACCATCGGGTCGCTGACGAGCAGGATCTGGTCGAAATCGCCGATCAGCCGGTTCGGGGGATGGGTGAAGACGATGTCGCTCGACCCGTCGTTCAGCGATTCGAGCTGCCCGGAGGACGAGATGCCGTGGTTCTTGAACGAGAGGTAAACGTTCGGGAAGCGCTTGTGGTATTCCTTGAGGATGGTCGGCACGGCGCCGAGCAGGGCGGCGTCGATCAGGCTGATGGTCAGGAGGCCCTCCTGGCCGCGGGCGCTGTCGCGAACGCGGACGCGCGCCGTATCGGCGGCCTTGATGAGCGCGATCGCCTCCTTGAGGAAGGCGCGCCCGGCATTGGTGAGCCGCACCACCCGGCTCGAGCGGTCGAAGAGCACGACGTCGAGCTCCTCCTCGAGCTGGGTGATGCGCCGGCTCACCTGCGGCTGGGCGATCCGCAACTGCTCGGCGGCGAGGCCGAAGTGGAGGTGCTCGGCGACCAGCACGAACGTCCTGAGCTGCTTGAAGTCCATATTCCCTCGGTCGCAGAGCCGCCCGGGCGCGGCGCGCCGGTCCGTCGACGAGGCAGCCGGGGACGCCCCCAGCCGGACCATCCAGGCCCCCGTCGATGCGAATTTTATATTGATCTATATCTCCGCCGACAAGCGGGTGTGCTACAGTTCCCTCGTCAAGACGCTGAGAATGACCAGCAGTCGCCGCTGAGCTGGCACTGCCGGGACAATATTAATGCGTCTTCGGGAGGTTAGGCGGAAAAGCACAAAGCTTGACCGACAGTCGTTTCGGCAGCCCGCCGCGACGAACGGAACTGCACGTCTGGCGCTCGACTAGGGCGGGGTCGTGCGAGGCGGAGCTTTTGCTTCGCCGGAGAGCTGAGCCGGATTGGAATCCTGGAGGAGTCGTCCATGACTGAAAAGTTTGTCATCAACCGCCGCGACACGTTGGCGCTGATGCTCGGCACCGCCGTTGCGTCGGCGCTCACCGGGCGGGCGCTGTCCGCCGATGAGACGATGAGTTTCTGGGCGGTGCACACGAACACCCCCGAACTCGCGGCGGCGATGCAGCAGATCGTCAACTCGTTCGAGCAGGAAAAGGGCGTCAAGGTCGCCTACCAGGCGGTCGACGGCAGCATCGTCTACCCGAAATTCCTCACCGCCGTGCAGGGCAACGCGCTGCCGGACGTGGCGGACGGCTACTCCTATCACCCGCTGCAGTTCGCGGCGATGAACCAGATGCAGCCGACGGACGACATCATCAACGCCTGGAAGGCCGACGGCACGCTCGCCGACATCGTCAACGAGTATGCCTACAAGAAGTTCTTCTGGAACGACCACTACTGGGGCGTGCCGTGGAACCTCGACATCCGCGCCATCTATTACCGCAAGGACCTGCTCGAGAAGGCCGGCGTCAAGCCGCCGACCGACTGGGATACCTTCAAGGAAGCCGCGATCAAGCTCAACGATCCGGACAACGGCGTCTACGGCCTAGCCTTCCCGGCCGGCAATTTCCACATCGCGCAGCACTACTACATGGCGTTCATGCTGCAGGCGGGCGGCTCGATCCTCGACAAGGACGGCAACCTCGTCTTCGGCACGACGGCCAAGGACGCCAACGTCCAGGCGCTGACCTACCTCACGGACTTTGCGACCAAGTACCACGTGACGCCGGACGGCATCGCCTCGTACAACACGGACGAGCCGATGACGCTGTTCATCCAGGGCCGCGCCGCGTTCTGCATGGGCACCGGCGGCATGATTGCGCGCCTCCTCAAGGAAGCGCCGGACATGATCGACAATGTCGGCGTGCTGGAGACGCTGCAGGGGCCCAAGGCCAAGCTGACGGCCGGCTTCTACAACCCGCTGTTCGTCTGGAAGTACAGCCCCAACCAGAAGCTCGCGACCGACTTCGTGCAGTGGCTGGTGAAGCCCGGCCGGCTGCAGCCGCTCTATACGGCCTACCCCGGCAATTGCTGGCCGATCCTCAAGTCGGAGCTCGATGCCGAGGTGTTCAAGAAGACGCCGCTGATGGTCGAGGTGCTGCAGAAGGTCATCCCCTTCACCACCGACTTCGCCTATCCGGGCACCGGCGTGCCGCAGATGGGCGCCATCGACGGCGAGAAGATGTTCGCCGAGCCGGTCAACGACGTGGTCGCCGGCGCCAAGACGCCCGAGCAGGCCGTCGAGGACGCCCACGCGAAGATGGCCAAGCTCTGGCAGTCATAAGGCGACTCCCGGCCTTGGCGCCGGCGCTTCCCGCGCCGGCGCCGAAACGGGCAATCGGTATAATTGTGTTGGCCGGTGCGGGTTCGGAACGGGTGGGTTGCAGGTGCGGCTCCCATTTCCCATGATGCCCGGGCTCGGCCGCAACAGGATCGGGGGCGAGGGTTTCGGCCGCGCAGTCGCCCCGGAAACGGACTGGTAGATGGCTGTCGGTCGGCGAAACCGCTTCGCGTATACTCTGGTGCTGCCCTCGGTGCTGCTGGTGGCGTGCCTCAACCTGCTGCCCTTGGCCCAGGGGGTGATCACCTCCCTCCAGGCGCAGAACATGACGCGCCCGGATCCCAATGCCTTTGTCGGCCTCAAGCACTATGTCGACGCCCTCCTCTACCAGACCGACTTCTGGAGTTCGCTCGGCAAGACGTTCGTGTGGACGTTCGGCTCGGTCATCGGCGCCTACGTGCTCAGCCTCGGGCTCGCGACGCTGCTCAATCTCGACATCCGCTTCCGCAACTTCTTCCGCGCGATCTTCCTGATCCCGTGGGTGGTGCCGGACGTGGTGACGGCGCTGATCTGGCGCTGGCTCTATAACGACGACTACGGCGTCTTCAATTTCGTGCTGCACCTCATGCACCTGCCCTCGGTGCACTGGCTGCCCGACCCGCGGCTCGCGATGATGTCGGTGATCATCGCCCAGATCTGGAAGCTCTATCCGTTGATGACGGTGGTGCTGCTGGCGGCGCTGCAGAACGTCCCCAAGGAACTGCACGAGGCGGCCTCGCTCGACGGCGCCGGCGCCTGGCAGCGCTTCTGGTACGTGACGCTGCCCAATATCCGCACCGCCTCGATCGCGATCACCCTGCTCACCGGCATCTGGACGTTCCAGAACTTCGACCTCGTCTATCTGCTGACGGGTGGCGGCCCGGCGGACGCGACCGAAATCCTGCCGACCTTCATCTACCAGAAGGCCTTCTACACGCTCGATCTCGGCTACGCCTCGGCACTCGGCATCCTGATGCTGCTGATCATCCTGGCGTGCAGCTCGATTTACCTGTTCGTTTCCCGTCCGAACAGCCAGCCGGCATAGGTTAACCCATGGCTCAAGCGACGACCGCCGCGGCGGCATCACCCATCGATATCTCGAGCAGCCGGCAGGTTCGCCACCTGGTCTACTGGTTCCTCGTCTATGCCGTGCTCGGGGTGGCGATCGCGGTCCTGATCTTTCCGGTCTTCTGGATGATCTCGTCCTCGCTCAAGCCGTCGACGGAGATGTTTGCGCGCAACATCACGCTGCTGCCCAAGGTCCTCTCCTGGCAGAACTATGTCGCGGTCTGGACGCAGACGCCGTTCGCCACCTACTTCGTCAACAGCTTCAAGGTCGCGGCGATCTCGACCCTCCTGGCGCTGATCGTTTCGATGTACGCCGCCTACGCCATGGCCCGCATCGATTTCCCGGGCAAGAACGTCTTCGCGGTCGCGCTGCTGATCACCCAGATGTTCCCGGGCATCCTCTTCGTCATCCCGCTGTTCCTGATCATCAAGGAACTGCACCTTTTCGATACGCACTATGCGCTGATCATCGCCTATGTCGCCTATTCGATCCCGTTCAGCATCTGGATGATGCGCGGCTTCTTCGCGGCGATCCCGATGGAGCTCGAGGACGCGGCGGCGGTCGACGGGGCGAGCCAGCTCGGCACGCTGCACCGGGTGATCCTCCCGCTTTCGGGGCCGGGGATCGCCGCGGTGACCATGTACAACTTCATCCGATCCTGGAACGAGTTCCTGTTCGCGCTGGTGTTCCTGCAAACGCCTGGTCTCTTCACGCTGCCGCTCGGGCTGGCGAGCTTCCAGGAGGAATACAGCTTTCGCTGGGACCTGCTGATGGCGGGCGGCAGCAGCGTCTCGGTCCCCATCCTGCTGGTGTTCCTGGTGATGAACCGGTTCATCGTGCAGGGCCTGCTGGGCGGTGCCGTGAAGGGCTGAGGCGGTCGAAGCAAAGGGTTTTCAAAGCGGACCTTCGGGCGGCATGCCCGGAGGAACGGTGGGGTTTTCATTCCAACAAAGGGACCAACAACATGAGATTCGGTGCGTCATCCTGGCCATTCCAGTGGGACCCGCCTTACGAGGACACGATCCGGCGGGTCGCCGCGACGGGCTTCAAGGCAATCGAGCTGATCGCCTGGCACAAGCAGTTCCTCGACGAGGTCTATACCGATCAGGGCATCAAAAGCCTTAAGAAGACGCTGGCCGACGAGGGCGTCGGACTGTCACAGTTCGTGATGTCGATGCACGACTTCGCGAGCCCCGAGGCGAGCAAGCGTGCCGCGGCGATCGAGCAGTTCAAGCGTGTGGTCGAAGTCGGCAAGGAGCTCGGCGCGCCGATCATCAATTCGGTCGCCTGCTGGCCGTTCGGCAATGCCAAGATGTTCCCGCGCATCACGACCAAGCCGCTGGTCCAGAGCTTTGCGGCGCCGATGGAAAAGGGCCTCGACTGGGACCGCAACTACGACGACTACGTCGCCTCGCTGCAGAAGGCGGGCGAGATCTGCAAGGATGCGGGCCTGAAATATTCGCTCGAGCCGCACCCGTTCTCCTACATGGCCAACACGCTCGGCTGCCTGCGTCTGCTCGAGCGGGTGGGGTCGGATGCGATCGGCATCAACTACGATCCGAGCCACACCTTCCCGGTCGGCGACTTCCCCAACGTCGCCGTCTACCAGCTCGGCAAGAAGGTGATCCACGTCCACGCGTCGGACAATGACGGGGTGACCAACGTCCACTGGCGCCCCGGCCGCGGCAAGATCGACTGGAGGCACTTCCTCCAGGCCCTCAAGGACGTCGGCTTCGACGGCACGATTTCGATCGAGCTCGAGGACGTGCCGGGCGTGTCGCGCGGCGCGGGTGACGCCCCGGGCGTCTTCCGCAACAAGACAGCAACGGACGAATTCGTCAACGAGACGGTGCTTGGCCGGAAGTATCTCGAAGGTATCGCCCGGGAAGTCGGCTTCAAGGTCGAGTAAGGGCAAGGGCATCCGCTGCCGCGTGTGCGGAGCGGGGGGACGGACCTCACCCTTCTACGGGCTCAGGGTGAGGTCCTACCAAACCGCGGGCTTCATCGAGGCTCTCGAGGAGGCGGACCTCGCCCTTCGACAAGCTCAGGGTGAGGTCCTCGTGAGAGCGTGAGGTCTTGCCCACAACCCTCGCAGGGGTGCGGCGGGACCTTCCCTTCTACGGGCTCAGGGTGAGGTCCTTTCGCTGGGGTGGGGTCCTCCCAGGGTGAGGCATTCCCCCACGCTCCTCATGGTGAGCTTGTCGAACCGTGAGGGAGACAACCCCAGACGCCTCATGGTGAGCCTGTCGAACCATGAGGGCCATCGGGGGCGCCTATCGACTTGAGGGAGAACGGCATGCGGCAGGCGATACTTGTGGGCCGGCAGAAATTCGAGTTCCGCGACGTGCCGGTCCCGGCGCCGGGGCCGAAGGACGTGCTCGTGCGCGTGCGGGCCTCCGGCATCTGCGCCTCCGAGCTGCACGACTGGGAGGAAGGGCCGAAAACCCCCTACGCTCCCGGCCATGAGGTGGCGGGCGATGTGGTTGCGGTCGGTCCCGAGGTGCGGCTGTTCAAGCCCGGGGACCGCGTCACCGGCCTCTTCCACGCCGGGTTCGCCGACTATGCATGCATCGGCGAAGACCGGGTCGCGCCGATCCCCGAGGCGATCCCGACCGAGAGCGCCTATGGCGAGCCGCTCGCCTGCCTGCTGAGCGCGGCGCGGCGCACAAAAGTCGATCTCGGCGATCGGGTGGCTGTGGTCGGGCTCGGCTTCATGGGGCTGATGATGATGCAG
>DASZTU010000139.1:0-14561 GCA_035547975.1 Devosiaceae bacterium
CGACGAATACCAGGACACCAACCGGTTGCAGTCGCGCATCCTCCTCGCCCTCAAGCCGGCGGGAGAGGGCTTGACCGTCGTCGGCGACGATGCCCAGTCGATCTATTCCTTCCGCGCCGCGACGGTCAAAAACATCCTCGAATTCCCGGGCAGCTTCTCGCCGGCCGCCGAGATCGTCACGCTCGAGCGCAACTATCGCTCGACCCAGCCGATCCTCGAGGCGGCCAATGCCGTGATTTCGCGGGCCCGCGAACGCTTCACCAAAAACCTCTGGACCGACCGCGCCGCGGCCGCAAAACCCCAGCTCGTCACCGTGCGCGACGAGGCGATGCAGGCCCAGTACGTCGTCGAGCACGTGCTCGAGGCGCGCGAAGCCGGCCAGGCGCTCCGGCAGCAGGCGGTGCTCTTCCGCACCTCGAGCCATTCCGGCCCGCTCGAGATCGAGCTCACCCGGCGCAACATCCCCTTCGTCAAGTTCGGCGGCCTCAAATTCCTCGACTCGGCCCACGTCAAGGATGTGCTGGCGATCCTGCGCCTCGCCGAGAACCCGCGGGACCGCGTCGCGGGCTTCCGCGTGCTGCAGCTCCTCCCCGGCATCGGTCCGGGCTCCGCCGCCCGGCTGCTCGACGAAGCCGCCGCCGGGCCGAGCCCGATCGCGGCCCTGGCCGACCTGAGCCCGCCCCCCAAAGCGGCGACGGCCTGGCCGGAACTCGCCCGCCTGCTGGCCCGGCTCGCCGGCGGCGCGGCCGGCTGGCCGGCCGAGCTCGACCTCGCCCGGCGCTGGTACGAGCCCCTCGCCGAGAACATCCACGAGGATTGGACGGTGCGGGCGCAGGATCTCCTCCAGCTGCAGCAGATCGCGCAGGGCTTTGCGAGCCGCGAGCGCTTCCTCACCGAGCTGACCCTCGATCCGCCCGATGCGACCAGCGAGACTACACCGCCGCTCAAGGACGAGGATTACCTCATCCTCTCGACCATCCACTCCGCCAAGGGCCAGGAGTGGCGCAGCGTCCACGTCCTCAACGTCGTCGACGGCGGCATCCCCTCCGACCTCGGCGTCGGCACTCCCGAGGAGATCGAGGAGGAGCGGCGCCTGCTCTACGTCGCCATGACCCGCGCCCGGGACGAGCTCCACCTCATCGTGCCGCAGCGCTTCTACGTCCGCCAGCAATCGCCGAACGGCGACCGCCATCTTTACGCGCAGCGCACCCGCTTCATCGACAAGGCCATGCTGCCGCTGTTCGACGACATTTTCTGGCCCCCGCTCAAGCCGCTGGCCCAGCCGACCGGGCCCGTGCCGCAAGGGGCAAAACTCGACCTCGGCGCCGCCATGCGCGGCATGTGGGCAAAGTAGCCGGGGGGCGCCACCCCGTGAACGGGGGAGAAGAAGGCGCTGGCCGCGCATCTCCCTCCCCCTTGTGGGGAGGGTGGCGGCAGCCGGGTGGGGGTTGGCCGCCGAAGACCTCACCCTGAGCCTGTCGAAGGGCGAGGTCCGGTTCCCCAAACTCCAACCTCGTCATGGCCGGGCTTGACCCGGCCATCCAGTACCCCGCGCCGGTTGCGCAGGCGGAAAGGCTGGCTGGATCCCCGGGTCAAGCCCGGGGATGACGGTGGTTGGGGTGGGCGGTCGGAATGGAACAGTGCGAGCACGAGATGAAGCGCGGCGATCGAGAACGGTGCGGGCCCCGACTCTCCCTTCCCCTTGTGGGGAGGGTGGCGGCAGCCGGGTGGGGGTTTGGCCGCCTAAGACCTCACCCTGAGCCTGTCGAAGGGCGAGGTCCGGGCCACGCCGTCATGGCCGGGCTTGACCCGGCCATCCAGTACCCCGCGCCGCTGCGCGGGCGGACAGGCTGGCTGGATCCCCGGGTCAAGCCCGGGGATGACGGTAGTTGGAGCGCGAATTTGAGCCCCACCGCGCTCACCAACCCGGTGTCATTCCCGCGCAAGCGGGAATCCATCTTGGCCAAAAAGACCGCTCATCCGCAGCCCTTCGCCCGGAGGCGGAGCATCTGGCCACCCCCACCCCTGACCCCTCCCCGCAAGGGGGAGGGAGAGGGCCGGCGCCGGGTTTGGGGCCTCATGGTTCGAGGCTCGCTGTGCTCGCACCTCACCATGAGGGGATTGGGAACGCCGCGCCCCGGACGAACCTCACCTCAGGCGCACACACCCACCAGGACCTCACCTGGGGTTTTGGCCCTCATGGTTCGAGGTTCGCTGCGCTCGCACCTCACCATGAGGGTGTTTGGGGGCCCCTCGGTCCACACGCCCCCCCAGGGCTTCGCCCGGTCCCCCTCGCCCGTGAACGGGGGAGGATAGGCGGGGGCTGGCACTGGTCGCGGCGGGCCGGGGCGGCTAGGTTGCGCTGCGAAAAATGCGGCCGGCGCCGCGGAGAAGGGCACGGCATCGGGAGGCGGAGCAGGGTATGGGCGGCATTGCACGTGAGGCGATCCTCGCCAGATTCCGACAGATGATCGCCGACGGGCGACCGATCATCGGGGGCGGCGCGGGCACCGGCCTGTCGGCCAAGTCGGAAGAGGCCGGCGGCATCGACCTCATCGTCATCTACAATTCGGGGCGCTACCGGATGGCCGGACGCGGCTCGGCGGCGGGCCTTTTGGCCTATGGCAACGCCAACGAGATCGTGCGCGAAATGGCCCGGGAAGTCCTGCCGGTGGTGAAGTCGACGCCGGTCCTTGCGGGCGTCAACGGCACCGACCCGTTCGTCCTCATGCCGCAGTTTCTGCGCGAGCTCCGCGACATGGGTTTTTCCGGGGTGCAGAATTTTCCGACCATCGGCCTCTTCGACGGGGTGATGCGGCAGAGTTTCGAGGAGACCGGGATGGGCTTTGCGCTCGAGGTCGAGATGATCGCCGAGGCTCATCGGCTCGACCTCTTGACCACGCCCTACGTCTTCAACCCCGACGAGGCGGCGGCCATGGCCGGGGCGGGTGCCGACCTCGTCGTCGCCCATATGGGGGTGACGACGGGGGGCGCGATCGGGGCGAAGGCCGCCAAGTCGCTCGAGCAATGCGCCAAAGAGGTCGCGGCGATAGCCGAGGCGGCGCGGCGGGTGCGCGAGGAAGTGATCGTCCTCTGCCATGGCGGGCCGATCGCCATGCCGAAAGACGCGGCCTTCATCCTCGAGCGGGTGCCCGACTGCCACGGCTTTTACGGCGCGAGCTCGATGGAGCGGCTGCCGGTCGAAATCGCCATCCGCGACCAGGTTCTGGCGTTCAAGCGGCTGGCGCGCAAGGGGAGGCAGAGTTGAGCGAGGAGATGAATTTCGTCCGTCCGGAGGAGGTCTCGGCCTTCGCCTTCGACTGGGGCCGGCTGGCGCTGACCGTGGGCCCCGAGGTCAACGGGGCACGGCAGTTCTCGGGCGGTGTCGTCGATTTGCCGGCCGGGCAGGGGCACGCGCGGCACAATCACCCGGGGGCCGAGGAGATCATCTTCGTGATCTCGGGCGAGGGCGAGCAGATGGTCGAGGACAAAAGCGGAAAACCCGAGGTGCGCAAGGTCGGGCCGGGGACCACGATCTTCGTGCCGGAGGGCCGGTTCCACGCGACGCGCAACACCGGCCCGGGGCCGATGCAGCTCTTCGTCGTCTATTCGCCGGCGGGCCCCGAGCGCGCGCTGCGCGAGCTGCCGGATTTCCGCCTGCTGCCGCCGGGTGCGACCCGATGAGCGGGCACGACCATCCGCACGAGCCGCGCTGGAAGCACGACGGCGTGCGGGTGATCCGGGGCGACCAGCTCGACCCCAACACCGCCCAGACGCCGGGCATGTTCCGGCAGGCGGCGATCAACCACGCAAGGGTCGGGGCGCAGAAGATCTGGGCCGGCAAGGTCGATATCCTGCCCAACGCCAAGACCGGGGTGCACCATCACGGGCCGCTCGAAAGCGTCATCTTCGTGGTGCGCGGCCACGCCCGCATGCGCTGGGGCGAGCGGCTGGAATTCGTCGCCGAAGCCTATCCCGGGGACTTCATCTATGTGCCGCCCTACGTGCCCCACCAGGAGATCAATGCCGATCCCGACCAGCCGCTCGAATGCGTGCTGGTGCGCTCGGACAACGAGGCGGTGGTGGTGAACATCGAAGGAGTCGAGCCGGTCGAGCCGCCCGAGGAGGTGCTCTGGGTCGATCCGATCCACAAGGGGTGAGGCGCCGCGGGTTCTTTTGGATCGCACCCGGCTCGGGGCGAAATGGGCATCGACGTGAGGGGCCGGGATGGTAAATCTCAGCACGCCCCCGCATGGGGGGGAGGCGCCTCGCAGGGTTCGTTTCGGAACTTTCGGCCGCGCGGCGGCTTGAGTTGGCTGGTCGGCAGATGGGGCAAACTTGATTCCAACGTTCAGGTGGCGCGGCGCTCTCGCCACCGGTTGTCTCGCGGCGGGGGCGGCGGCGCTCGTCACCTCGCCTGCCATGGCGGCGGAAGCCGGGGGCGTGGGCAGCTCGGAAGCCCTGCTCCTCGCGCAGGTGCTGATTCTCGTGCTCTTCGGGCGCGTGCTCGGGGAAGTCATGTACCGGCTGGGCCAGCCGACGATCATCGGCCAGATCCTCGCCGGCATTCTCCTCGGCCCGACCGTGCTGGGGTCGCTCTTTCCCGCGCTCGAGGACATGATCTTCCCGAGGAGCGGCGAACAGGCCGCCATGGTCAACGGCATTTCGCAGCTGGGGATTCTCTTCCTCCTGCTGCTCGCCGGCATGGAGACCGATCTCGGCCTCGCCTATCGCCTGCGCCGCCACGCCGTCGCGGTATCGGTCGCCGGCATCGCGGTGCCGTTCGTGTGCGGCTTCGTGCTCGGCATGCTGCTCCCCGAATCGGTATTGCCCGAGGCCAGCGAACGGCTCGTCACGGCCCTCTTCTTCGGGACGGCGCTCTCGATCTCGTCGCTCAAGATCGTCGCCGTGGTGGTGCGCGAGATGAATTTCATGCGCCGCAATGTCGGGCAGCTGATCGTGGCCTCGGCGGTGATCGACGATACGCTCGGCTGGGTGATCATCGCGATCACGCTCGGCATTGCGACCACGGGCTCCGTGATGGTGGGGTCGCTGGCGGTGACGATGATCGGCACCCTGGTTTTCCTCGGCGTGAGCCTCACGGTCGGGCGGCGGGCGGTGTTCGAGATCATCCGCTGGACCAACGACAACCTCCACTCCGACCTGCCGGTGACCACGGCCATCCTCGGCATCATGGGCGTGATGGCGCTGATCACCGCCGGCCTCGGCGTCCAGACCGTGCTCGGGGCGTTCGTTGCGGGCCTCCTGATCGGGCAGTCGCCCATCCTCACGCGGCAGATCGAGGAGCAATTGCGGGGGCTGACGACGGCGCTCTTCATGCCGGTGTTCTTCGGCCTCACGGGACTTCACACCGACCTGCGCGTCCTCGCCGATCCCGCGACGGCGGCGCTCGCCGCCGGCCTCATCGTCATCGCCAGCATCGGCAAATTCGGCGGCGCGTTCCTCGGGGCGAAGCTCAACGGCATGACCGCCGCCGAGGCGCTGGCGCTCGGCTTCGGCATGAACGCGCGGGGCTCGACCGAAGTCATCGTCGCCTCGATCGGCCTCAGCGTCGGGGTGCTGGACGAGCGGCTGTTCTCGATCATCGTCTCGATGGCGATCGTGACGACCCTCGCCATGCCGCCGACGCTGCGCTGGGCGCTCGCGCGCCTGCCGATCAAGAAGGAAGAAAAGGATCGGCTCGCGCGCGAGGAATTCGAGGAGGAGAGCCTCGTCAGCCAGCTGGAGCGCATCCTTCTCGTCGCCGACGACTCGCGCAGCGGCAAGCTCGCCGGGGTGCTGGCGGGCCTCCTCGGGGGGCTGCGCAACATGCCCGTCACCGTGCTCGATCCCAGCACGGCGAGCGAAAGGCTGACCCCACGGACGAGGTTGCGGAAGGAAGCGGCGGCCGGCAACGGGTCCGGCAGCGAGGAGGACGAAGAGGTCGAGGCCCCGACCGCCCAGGTCAAGGCGGCGTCGGAGGAGGCGATCGCCGAAGCCAAGAAAGAGGACGAGACGCGCGAGGCGACCATCCATGTCGAAAAGCGCGTCGAGATGGAGGACCTTTTCGCGGCCATCGGGGATGCGCTCGACAAGGGCCACGACCTCATGTTCTTCGGCATCGAGCCGCTGGCCGGCGAAGGGGGCACTTACAGCCGGGAAAGCGTCAAGGCGCTCGACGTTTTCAGGCAGAACGCGGCGCTGGTGTCGGCGCGGGGCGGCCTTGCCCGAAAGGCGGACGCCCGGCTGCGCATCCTCGTGCCGGTGACCGGCGACGCCCGGTCGCTGCGTGCCGTCGAGCTCGCGAGCCTTCTTGCAAAGGCGGGCGGGGGAGCGGTCGCCGCCATCTACCACCCCACCGAGGACGATGCGGCGCGCCCGAACCACCGCGAGGCGCTGTTCGAGCACGTGCGCGAAATCGGCAAGCACTTCGAGATCGAGGTGCGGACGCTCGTCGGCAGCGGGGCGAGCCGCGAGCTCTCGATCCTCGCCGTGGCGCGGCGGGGCCGCTACAACCTGCTGCTGCTCGGGGTGGGCCGGCGCGCCGGCGACACGCTGTCGCTCGGCACGCTTGCCGATGTGCTGGTCGAAACGTCCGACCGTTCGCTCCTGTTCTTCGTCACGAGCTGAGCCTGGGGACTGGCGTCCCCGGTTTCAGGCCGCCGCCAGCTCCTCGAGGCGCCCGGCGAGCGCGTTGAGCCCCCATTGGCGGGCGAGCGCGGCCGCGGCGGGCCAGGTCGGCACCATGTCGGGAACAGCCGCCGGTAGCGGAGCCGTGGTCAGCATCGTTGCAATGCGGCGATAGAGGCGCAGGTCATTCGCCTGCAGCGGGAACTGGCCGGCTTCGAGCATCGCCTCTAGGCTGGGATAGCGGTGGAGGAGGCTCGCCGCGGTTTTTGGGCCGATGCCGCGCGCGCCCGGCAATTTGTCGGAGGGATCGCCCCGCAGCGCAATGAAGTCCGGGACCTGCGCCGGCTCGACGCCATAGCGCTCGCGCACCTCCGCCGGGCCGATGCGCGCGATCTCGCCCATCTTGACCGGGTGGAGGATCGTCGTCCGGTCGGAGGCCAGCTGGAATGCGTCCCGGTCGCCGCTGGCGACGAGCACGGTTCCGCCGCGCTTCTCCTCGGCTGCCGCGGCCGTCGCGAGGAAATCGTCGGCCTCGAACCCCTCCGCCTTGCCGTTGAGGAACCCGCAGGCGGCAACGAACTCGGGCAGCGCGTCGAGCTGCTCGACGAGCTCGTCGTCGAACACGCGGCCGCCCTGGTAGGGCGGAAATTCCCGGGCCCGCCAGTTGGGCGCGGAGAGGGTGTCCCAGCCGACCACCACGGCCCGCGGCTGCTCGGTCTCGAGGAGGCGGATGAGATAATTGGCAAACCCCACGATGGCGCCGCCGCCTTTGTTACCGGCGCGGCGGATGGTCTTGGGCAGGCCGTGATAGGCCCGGTGGGCGAAGGAATCGCCGTCGATCACGAGCAGCGGGCGGGTGGAGGGCTGAGCCATGGCACAAGCCTACCGGCATCGGTTCGCCAGGAACAGGGCCGGCGGACGAGCCGTCACGGGCGCCGTGACAGGACACGCACCGAGCGGGTCGCGATGGCGGGACAGGTCTCCGTCGGAGAGACGCTGCCCCGCCATCGTCGCTCCCCCACGGCGACCACGGAGGATTGGTTGGGGACGCCGGGAGGGGCCCGGCGTCCCGAGAGGGACGAGCGCGCGCCAGGGGCCGCGCCCGTGTACTGGCGTCACGCGGCGGGCGGGACGTTCTGATTGAGGCGGAAGAGGTTTTCCGGGTCGTACTGCCGCTTGACGCGGCGCAGGCGATCCCAGGTCGCCGGCGGATAGGCGGCGCTGAGGCCAGCCTGCCCTTCATTGCTGACGAAGTTGACATAGGCGCCGGCGTTCCCGGGCTTCATGGCCGCGAGCGCCTCCTCGGCCCAGCGTTCCTGCGCCATGACCACGTCGGGCCCGCCGCCGTACATGGAAAGGAAGGCGACGAGGTTTTTCGCCCCGCGATGGCCGAAGGCGGTGGCATCGGCCGGTACCCGGGACATGGCGCCGCCGAGCACGCGGATCTGCCCCATCTTCATCGGCGCGTCGCAGCGCTCGAGCGCCTCGAGCATGGCGATCGCTTCTTCGATGCCGAACCGGTCGAGGAAGCGGGAGCGCATCGAGACCGCCGGGCGCATGTCGGACGGCGGGTCCATCATGTAGAGGCTCGTATAGGGAGCCGGCCGGACGAGGTCGGCAATCGGCGTTGCGAGGGCGCGGAACGGCGCGAGCGCCTTTTGCGCAGCCTCGGGGGCTCCCGCATAGGCCATCATGGCGCCGAAGAGGATCTTGCCGTGCAATTCGGGGGGCAGGAAGGGGACCGGCGGCGCGGTCATCACGAGGCCGATGGCCGAGAGCTCCTCGGGCGCGGCTTCGGCTGCGGCGGCAAAGCCAGCCAGCACCTCGGGGGTCGGGGGCAGCACCAGGAGCCCGCCGGTGAAGGCCGGCAGGGGGTGCAGGCGGAACTTGACCCGCGTGAGGACGCCGAAATTGCCACCGCCGCCGCGCAGCGCCCAGAACAGGTCGGGGTGATGGTCGGCATCGACCATCAGGATGTCGCCGGTCGCGGTCACGATTTCGGCCGCGAGCAGCGAATCGATGGTCAGCCCGTGCTTGCGCACGAGATAGCCGATGCCACCCCCGAGGGTCAGGCCGCTGATGCCGACGCTCGCTGAATCGCCGAAGCCGACGATCAGGCCGTGCTTTTCCACCGCCGCGGTGACTTCGCCCGCGGTGAGCCCGGTGCCGCACCAGGCGGTGCGTCCGACGGGATCGATCTCGATGGCGTTGAGGTCGCGGACGTCGATCACGAGACCGCCATTGTTGCTGCCCTGGCCGCGGATGCTGTGTCCCCCGCTGCGCACCGAAAGCGGGAGGTCGGTGGCCCGCGCGAAGTTCACGACGGCCGCGGCATCGGCGGCATTGGCGACGCGCACGATGGCGGCGGGGCGGAAATCGAAATTGCCGAGGGCCAGCGTCCGCAGCCCGTCGTAGTCCTCATGCCGGGGCATGACGACACGGCCGCGCAGCGCGGAAGCCAGCATCTCGATCTGGTCCTCCAGGGGAAAATGTTTGTCCATTTCAGCTCTTGTCCAGCTCGTTTGTTTTGCGGCGCGCCGTCTAGTGAGAATGACGTGAACGCTGGCTGAACGGTTTGGTCAGGATTGGCGGACGATGCACGCGGGAGGGCAGGGGAAGGGCTGGCCAAACCCGGTGCGCTTGCCCATGCTGGCCGGCGTTGTCCGGGGTTCGGCGCCCGATCGGGCGGGCAAGGGAAGGGGAGCATGCTCATCAAGCGCGAGGTTCTGGAGGCGATCCGGGCCGGGAAAATCACGCTGCAGTTCCGGCGCTGGAGCCGGCCCACGGTGAAGCCGGGCGGGACGCTGAAGACGCCGCTCGGTCTCATCCGCATCGGCGCGATCACCGAAATGCGCCCGCAGGAGGTGACGGCCGACGATGCCCGGCGGGCGGGCTTCCGCGACCGGGCCGATTTCGACCGCTGGCTCGCGACGATGAAAGAGGGCCCCTTGTTTCAGCGCATCGAGGTGAGTTGGCTCGCCGATGCCGCCCCGGAGCATTGACGGACCGGAATCGCTGCTGCTCTCCTTGAGCCAGGAGGCGATTATGAAGGTGCGATTCGGACAGGCTTTTCTCGTCGTGGCAGCGATGGCTGGCGCATTTCCCGCGGTGCAGCCGGTCGAAGCCGCACCGGGGCTGGCCCAGACGAGTTGCTCGGTATGGGGCACCTTCGACGAAGACGACGGCGCGGCGAGCAACCTTACGGCTTTCGCCTGCGGGGCGGTGGCCGACGACTCGACGGCGATCGGCGTGCAGTGCCCCGCCGGCAAGCCGCAGGTCCGTTACTATCCCACCAGCGACGATGCCGAGGCCCTGCGGAAGAATGCGCGCGTCACCATGACCTTTACCGTCGGGGACGCCGCCGTCCAAAAAACCATGCGCTTCGATGCGGCCAATGGCGTGCTCTGGGCGAGCTTCCGCCCCAAGGACCCGCTGGTGAGCCTCCTGATCTCGGGTGGCCCGCTCGATGTTTCGAGCAACGTTCTGGGGACGCATCGTTTTCGCCTGGTCGGGTCGACGGCGGCCATCGCAACGGTGCTGGCCGCCTGCAAGGTCCATATCGATGTCCCGCCGCCCATGCCGCGGCCGGTGCCGCTGCGCTGACCTGCCTTTCCGGGCGGCGCTATTTCCTCGCGCCAGGACGCAACCTCGGGTGGGGCGGAGCCGTTGTCCTTTCGAACGGCAAGAGAGGAGGTCCCCCCATGGACAAGGATCGTATCGAAGGCGCCGGCAAGCAGATCAAGGGCGCCGTCAAGGACGCGGCGGGCAAGATGTCCGGCGACGTCGGCATGCAGGCCGAAGGCAAGATCGACAAGGCAACCGGCCAGGCGCAAAGCGCCGTCGGCAAGGCCAAGGACGACCTGCGCAACGCTGCCAAGCGCTGAACGGCCGCGGAAAAATGAACCACAAGGGGTCGCCTCGTTCGGGGCGGCCCCTTTCCTTTTCCTCGAAGGGATAAGCCGGGGGCCCGGCTGGCTCTGAAGTGATTTGCCCGGCACACGGCGGGGCCGATCCGGCCCGCCCCAGCCGAACGCCCTTCCTTCGTTTCGAATAGGCCTTATATCTCCGGGCATTCAGCCGCCGCGCGCTTGCGTTGTCCGGGTGGCATGTGTCAACTGCGCCACCAATCAGCTTCGTCGAACCGCATGGCAGCCGAAAAAAACTCCCGACTGACGCTCGCCTGCATCCTGTTCACCATCCTGCTCGACATGATCGGGCTCGGCATCATCGTGCCGGTGCTCCCGGAACTGATCGAGCAGCTGACGGGCAGCGGCATCGCGCAATCGGCGGTTGTCGGCGGCTACCTGGTCTTCGTCTATGCCCTGATGCAGTTCCTGTTCTCGCCGGTTCTCGGAAACCTGTCCGATCGTTTTGGGCGCCGGCCGGTGCTGCTCCTGTCGCTGATCGGGCTCACCATCGACTACGGCCTGATGGGCTTCGCCCCCGTCATCGGCTACATCTATTTCGGCCGCGTGCTCTCGGGGATTTCGGGCGCCGCGGTGGCGACGGCCACGGCCTACATCACCGACATTTCGACGCCCGACCGGCGGGCGCAGCGGTTCGGGCTCATCGGGGCCGCGTTCGGGCTCGGCTTCATCATCGGGCCGGTGATCGGGGGCGAACTGGGCCAGATCGGGCCGCGCGTGCCGTTCTACGCCGCCGCCTGCCTCGCCTTCGCGAACTTCCTCTTCGGCCTGTTCGTTTTGCCGGAGAGCCTGCCGCGCGAGCGGCGGCGGCATTTCGAGCTGCGCCGTGCCAACCCGTTTGGCGCATTGGGATCGCTGCGGCGCTACCCGGTGGTGCTGTGGCTGCTCTTTGGCCTCTTCCTGCTGTCGCTGGCGAGCCAGGCTTTTCCCTCGGTCTGGAACTTCTTCACCATCGAGGTCGTCAACTTCTCGACAGCCCAGATCGGCCGCTCGCTCGGCGCTTTCGGCCTCGGCTTCGCCATAACGCAGGCGGTGCTGATCGGGCCGCTGGTGCGGCGTTTCGGCGAGTGGACGACCGTGCTCCTGGGGCTCGCGGCGGCGGCCGTCGCGTTCACCGGGACGGCCTTCATCCACACGCAGTTCGGCCTCTACGGCTTTCTCATGATCGGGGCCCTCTCGGGGCTCGCCCCGCCCGGCATCAACAGCCTGCTGTCGCGCCAGGTTCCGGACAACCAGCAGGGGGAACTGCAGGGCGCGGTCAACGCGACCAACTCGCTCGCGGCGATTCTGGGGCCGCTCGCCGCAACGCAGCTCTTTTCCATCTTCACCGAAGCGGAGAAGGGCCAGCCCGGCTATTTCCCCGGCGCCCCGTTCATCGGCGCCGGGATTACCGTGGTGCTCGCGGCGGTGATCTTCATCTACACGGTCTGGCGCTACGATCTCATGCACCGGCCGAGCGCCGCCGTGAAGCCGCACCGGCCCGACATGGCCCCGCCGGGGGCGCAGCTGACGCCGCCGCACGAGGACGACACGCCCGGGATCGACGGGGAAGCCGCCGAGGTCGATAGTGCTGATCCGTCCCGCTGAACCCGACGAATGGCCGAAAATCTGGGCCATGCTCGAGCCCGCCATGCGGGAGGGCGAAACGCTCGCCCTGCCGCGCGACGGGAGCGAGGCGGATGGCCGGGCCTACTGGGCGTCGCCCGAGAAGCGCAACTTCCTCGCGGTCGAGGGCGATGCCGTCCTCGGATCGAGCTACATCCGGGCGAACCAGCAGGGCGGCGGGGCCCACGTCGCCAATTGCGGCTACCTCACGTCTCCTGCCGCGCGGGGCAGAGGGGTCGCCCGGGCGCTCTGCGCCCATTCCATCGACTGGTGCCGCGCGCAGGGGTTCAAGGCCATCCAGTTCAATTTCGTGGTTTCGACCAACGAGCCGGCGGTTCACCTCTGGCACAGTTTCGGCTTCGAGGTTCTCGCGCGGCTGCCGGGCGCATTCCTTCATCCCCGCCACGGCTATGTCGATGCGCTGGTGATGTGGAAGTCGCTCTAGGCAGGGCCCTCAGTCTCCGCTGCGGGGACTGAAGATCACGGCGACCATGCCGGCAAAGATGAAGATCGTCGCCGCGCCGACCGCCTCGAGATCGGAAATGGGCAGGCGGAACGGGATCGCGTCGCGCACCGCCGGCAACGCGAAGCCCAGGACCGCCATGATGACCAGTGCAATGCCGAACCGTCTCATCCCGGCGTCCCCTCAACCAGGGACGCCGGCCATCCTACGCGCGAAGCGATAGGCGCGAAAGCACCCGCCGGTCAGTCGGTGATCGTTGCCGGCCCCTTGCCGTGCTGCTCGCCGGGCCGGTCGATCATCTCAAAGCCGTGCGCGCCGAAGAAATCGCGCTGGCCCTGGATGAGGTTGGCGGTGCCCATGGCCATCCGGTAGCTGTCGAAATAGCTGAGCGCGGCCGAGAGGCAGACCAGCGGAAATTCGCCCTCGGCGCCCGCCGCGACGACCCGCCGCAGCGCGCCGTGCGCATCCTTCATCTTGGCGACGAAATCGGGCGCGACGAGGAGATTGGTGACCGGCCCCTTGTTGAATGCGGCGGTGATCTGGTCGAGGAAGGCGGAGCGGATGATGCAGCCGGCGCGCCAGATCTTGGCGATCGTCGGCATCGGCAGGTTCCAGTGGTTTTCCTCCGAGGCCTTGGCCATCACGGCAAAGCCCTGCGCGTAGGAGACGATCTTGCCGGCAAGGAGCGCCCTTTCGAGGTCCTCGAGACTGATGTTCGCCCGGCCGGTCCCGCGCTTGCCATAGACCGCCTCGGCGGCCACGCGCTCATCCTTGAGGGCGGAGATGGAGCGGGCGGCGACGGCGCCTTCGATGGCCGTGGCGGGGACGCCCATTTCCTGGGCGGCGATGGCCGACCAGCGGCCGGTGCCCTTCTGGCCGGCCTTGTCGAGGATGAGCTCGACCAGGGGCTTTCCGGTCCTGCTGTCGACGGCCGCCAAAACATGGCCGGTGATTTCGATGAGATAGGAGTTGAGCGGCCCCTTGTTCCACTGCTTGAAGACTTCCGAGCAGGCGAGCGGGTTCATGCCGAGGCCGTCGCGCATGACGCCATAGACCTCGGCGATCATCTGCATGTCGCCGTATTCGATGCCGTTGTGGATGGTCTTGACGAAGTGGCCGGCGCCGCCCTCGCCCAGATAGGCGCAGCAGGGCTCGCCCTTGAATTTCGCCGCGATCGCGGTCAGCACCTTTTCGGCATTGTGCCACTGCTGCTCGGAGCCGCCGACCATGATCGAGGGGCCGTGCCGCGCGCCTTCCTCGCCGCCCGAGACGCCGACGCCGAGATAGCCGATGCCCTTGGGCGTGAGGTAGGCGAAGCGGCGGGCGGTGTCGGTGTAGAGCGAATTGCCGCATTCGATGATGGCGTCACCCTGGTCGAGATGCGGCAGCAGCTGCTCGATCATGTCGTCGACGGGCTTGCCGGCCTTGACCATGATGATGATCGAGCGCGGCCGGCTGATCGCCTGCACGAACCTGCCGAGGTCGGCCTCGGGGACGATCCGGCTGTCGAGGCCCTGCTCCTTCGCCGTCGCCATGAACTCGTCGATCCTGCTGGCCGTGCGGTTGTTGACCGCAATGGTGTGGCCCTTCTCGGCGATGTTGAGGGCAAGGTTGGAGCCCATCACGGCAAGGCCGATGAGGCCGATATCAGCAGACATAAACATCCTCCGAGGCGATAGCGGCCGGCGTGCCGGCGCGGTTGGCCGCGGTGTTTTGCCATGCGTCCGGCGCATAGGAAACCCCCGAGCGGTCCCTCAGGGCGCCATCTGCCGCAAGGCGAGGGCGAGGCGGCCGGAGAAGGGGCGGACGAGAAACCGCGTGACGGGCCCTTGCCGTTGAGACGCGCCCTCCGTATCAAGGCGGACGAGGGAGGACCGGTTGGATACGCTCAAGCTTTTCAGCCTCGCGGGCAAGCGGGCGATGGTGACGGGTTCGAG
>DASZTU010000140.1:0-3854 GCA_035547975.1 Devosiaceae bacterium
CCTTCGGCCTCATCGCCAACGTGTCGGTTGCGAACCTGGTCTATGGCTTCGATCATCAGCTTTACCTCGCCGCGATCATCGGCGTGATCATGAGCGTGGTCTTCAACTACGCCGTGACCCGCGTCTTCACCTGGCGCTAGCATTTGAAGTTGCGCGAGGGCGCTGCTACATTTCGCCTATGAAAAGGCCGATCGTTGCAGACTTGGATTCGGAGGCGGCCAGCCGCCGCGCGCGGGCGACGAAGCTGCGTACGCGGAAGGTTCGTGGCGCTGATGGAAATATCGAAAAGGTCTATGTTCTCAACGCCGGCAGCCCCAATTTCGGTGATGAATTCCTCAAAGCATTCCAGCTGAACGTCCGGCGTGCGCGGCGGGCCACTCGCGAGTTGTCGAAGAAGCACGGCGTTGCCGCCGAATAACGACGGTGATCCAAGTTTCTGGATCATTGCAGGTCCGAACGGATCGGGCAAAAGCACCGCATACAGCCGCACCGATGTCGAAGGGATTGCCGCGAATTTCTGGATCGTCAATCCAGACCTGCTGACGGCGCGTATTCAGGCCGCGGAGTTGCTCAACTTGAACAGCGCCAACCTTACCGCGGTAGAGCGCCTGGAGCGCTGGCTCGAGGCGACACTCAGGGTGCACAAGAGCGTCGGTGTCGAGACGGTGCTGTCGACGGGCAAATACCAGCGGCTGGTTGAGCTCGCCAAGTCCCTCCATTTCAGCTTTCGCCTGATCTACGTGATGCTGGACGACCCTGAGCTCAACGTCGCGCGTGTCCGCCAGCGCGTCAGCCAAGGCGGCCATGACGTACCACCCGAGAAAGTCGTCGAGCGCTACTGGCGCTCGCTGGCCCAGTTGCCGTGGTTCATGGAGCAGGCCGACGCAGCGGACATCTACGACAATTCCGGCGCGCAGCCGCGGCTGGTCGGACATAAAGCGGAGGGGCAGTTGGTCGTATCGCCCCGCGCGCCCGTCAACCTCCTCAACGCGCTGGGGCTGAACGCTTCGTGAGCCCGGTTCCGGCCCTCGAGCCCCGTGAGCGCCGGGCGCTGCTCTGGCTGCTGCTCGTCTCGACCGCGGCGAGGCTGGCCCTCGCCGGGCTGCTCGATCTCGGGCAGGACGAATCCTATGCGCTGGCGATCAGCCGCCCCTTCCAATGGTCGTTCTTCGATCATCCGCCCATGGCCTTCTGGCTCGCCGGGTTGATGCAGGCCCTCTTCGGCCGGGAGCTCTCGCCCTTCCTGCTCCGGCTGCCTTTCGTGCTGATGTTCACGGCATCGAGCTACGTGCTCTTCCTGCTGACGCGCCGCTTCTATGGCGCGCGTGCCGGGATCTGGGCGACGGGGCTGGCGACCGCAGCCCCGTTCTTCTTTCTCTCGGCCGGGGGGTGGGTAGTGCCGGATGGCCCGCTGATCCTGTTCCTGCTGCTTGCCGCGCTGTTCCTGGCACGAGCCCTCGAGGTCGAGAAAGGCGGGGGCTGGCGCGACTGGCTGCTCTGCGGGCTCTGCTTCGGCCTGGCCCTGCTCTCGAAATACCAGGCGGGCCTCGCCGGGCTCGGGGCGCTCGTGGTGCTGGCAATGCCCCAGCACCGCCTCTGGCTGCGGCGGCCGCAACCTTATGTTGCGGGGCTCCTGGCGGCCGCTCTCTTCCTGCCGGTGATCGCCTGGAATGCGCAGAACGGCTGGGTGTCGTTCACTTTCCAGCTGTCGCGCGGCGGCGGCGGTTCACCCTTCGACGCCCTTCGTCCATTCGGGCTCCTGATCGGCGAACTCGCCTACCTGCTGCCCTGGACGCTGGTGGCGCTGCTCGTCGCGGGCATCTGGGCCATGCGCACCCCCGCCGGCCGCTTCTTCGTCGCGCTGGCCGCCCCGCCCATCCTGCTCTTCAACATTCTCCCGCTCTTCGGCTCCTCCGGCCTGCCGCACTGGTCGATGAGCGGCTGGTTGTTTCTCTTCCCCCCGCTCGGGGCGCTCCTCGCCGCTGGCCGGGGCTGGCCGCGCATCCTGGGCTGGCTTTCGGGCGCTGCGGTAACCGCGCTGGCGCTCACGGCCGTGCTCTTCGTCAGCAATTTCCGCCAGTTCCCCGGCGACAACGGGATCAACCACGCCCTCGTCGAGGCGACGAGCTGGACGGGCGTGCGCGACGGGCTGCCGGGCACGGGCGTCCTCACCCGTCCCCACACTTTCCTTGCGGCGATGAGCTGGCTCGATGCCGCCCATGACGCCGAAGCGCTGCGGCCGGCCGAACCACCCGTGGTGATCGGCGACGATCCTCGCGGATTCGCCTTCGTGTCGAGCCAGGAGGCGCATCTCGGCGAAGACGCGGTGTTCGTCGTCGCACCCGAGGCGGTTGCGTCGGCCAAGGGCCTGATCGCGGCCCATTTCGACGGCGGGGTGGAGGAGGTGGGGGCCTTCCTCACCTTCAAGGGCGACATGCCGGCCTATACGCATACGGTGCTCCTCGCGCACCACTTCGTGCACCCCGTCTATGCCGGCTATGGGCTGAGATAGAGGTCAGGCCGCGCCCTTGCGGGCCGCCATTTCGGCCCAGGCCTGGCGCTTGCGGTAGATCGTCGAGGGGCTGAGCTCGAGCGCCGCGGCGGCGAGGGCGATATTGCCCGAAAAGCTCGCGATCGCCTCCTCGATGATGCGCTGTTCCTGCTGCCACATCGGCAGCACGCGCTGGGGGCGGCTGGGCGCGGCCGCGGCGGCATCCTCGAAGAGGCCGGCAAGGCGCCTCAGCGCCTCGCGCAGCTGGGCGGAATCGCCCGACCAGCCGAGGAGCTCGGCGATCTCGCGCATGCGCGCCGAGGCTTCCGAGAGCCGCTCGCCGTCGTTGGCCGCCGCGGCCGGATGCGGCGAGGGAAAGAGGGCGGCGCACCCGTGCCGCTGCGCCAGCTGCGCAAACCGTCTCACGAGCTCGGGCATGGCGACGGGCGGCACGACCACGTCGTGCGCGCCGGCGCCGAGGAGCGAAATCGCGACGGAAATCGCCGGGTCCTCGGTCTGCGCGACCATCAGGGCCCCATCGGTGAACTTGACCAGCCGGGCCACCGCCTCGTCGCCGGTGGGCGCGAGGTCGTCGAGACTCGCAAGGTCGGCGAAGACGACATCGAAGCGAGCCTGCCGAAGCTGTTCGAGCCCGCTGCGCCCGGATGGCGCATGGGTCACTTCCGCGCCGATCTTGAGGCATCGGATGAACTCGGGCGCGAACACGCTGGCGCGCGCCCGGTCGGCGTCGATGAGGAGCAGCCGCGCGGGCGGAGGTTGGGTCTCGGGAAACGGGGGCATGGATAGGCGGCTTTTGTCGGGTCGCGGCCATCGATTGTTGACGATCAGGGTAAACAAAGGGTTTTGTCACCGCCCGTGCTTCCGCGCCGGACGCGCCCGATGTTATGAAAGCTGACGCCGAATCTTCTTACCGGGACGCGCCCGTGCAGAGCCTGGTCTACATGTTCATCGTCCTCGCCGGGCTCGGGGTCGGCGCTACGGTTTATTTCGGCCTCACCTTCAGCGCGATCGAGTCCTTCGTCGTCGGCCTCGCCTTCTGCGCCATCGCGGTGATCCTGGTCGAACGAACGCTGAGGCGCCGGGCCGAAGCCCGCCTCGAGCGCGCCATCGAAGACCTTTCGCGGCTGCTGTCGACCGACGCCCAGGCGGGCGCGGTACTCGGCCAGCGCATCAACGCCCTGACCGATATCGAGGCCGGCCGGCGGCTCGATGCCGTCGAAGCCGATGTATCGGTGCTGGGGACCGTGGTGCGGCAGGTTGCCGAAGCGGTTGCCGACCTCGAGAACGCGCAGCGCCGGCAGGGTCGCCGGCCGGCTGAAGCCGCGGCGGCGACCTCGCGCCC
>DASZTU010000141.1:0-3233 GCA_035547975.1 Devosiaceae bacterium
GCAGAACCTCGATTGGCTGGTCTCCCGCTACGGATCCCGGGTCGAGCCGGTCATCGCCGACGTACGCGACCGGGCTGCACTCGCCCCGGCGGTCGGGCGGGCGAGGGCCGTCTATCATTTCGCGGCGCAAACCGCCGTGACCACCAGCCTTGTCGAGCCGGGCGATGACTTCGCGGTCAATCTCGGCGGTACGTTCAACGTGCTCGAGGCCGTGCGTCAGTCCGGACGCGCCGTGCCGGTGATCTTCGCCTCGACCAACAAGGTCTATGGCGGGCTCGAGGATATCCCCGTTGAAGCCTCGGACGAGCGCTACGCCCCGGAGGATCAGGACATCGCCACGACGGGCATCGACGAAACGCGGCCGCTCGACTTCTGCACCCCCTATGGCTGCTCGAAAGGCGCTGCCGACCAGTATGTGCTCGACTACGCGACGTCCTTCGGCATTCCTACAGCCGTGCTGCGGATGAGCTGCATCTATGGTCCCCGGCAATTCGGCACGGAGGACCAGGGGTGGGTCGCCCACTTCCTGATCAGGGCTCTCAGGGGCGAGCCGATCTCGATCTACGGCGATGGCCGGCAGGTCAGGGACATCCTGCACGTCAGGGATGCGGTCGCGGCGTACCGTGCGGTGCTCGGCAATATCGGCGCCGTCAAGGGCCAGGCATTCAACCTCGGCGGCGGGCCGGCGAACGCCGTGAGCCTCAGGCAACTGCTGCTCGAGGTCGCCGAGATCGTCGGGCGCGACCTCGACCTCTCCTACGCCGACTGGCGCCAGGGTGACCAGGTCTGGTTCGTCGCCAATACCCGCCGCCTCGAGGGGGCGCTCGGCTGGCGCCCAACCATCTCCTGGCGGGAGGGCGTGCGCGACCTCGCGCGCTGGCTCGCTGACGAGCGGCACCCGGCGGACGTCGAGCCGCGGAGGGCCACGGCATGAAAGTCGCCCTGGTCAACCCCAACTGGACCTATGAAGGCAGCATCTATTTCGGCTGCCGCCACCCGCATCTGCCGATGGAGCTCGGCTTCAGCAAGGCCCTGCTGGAGCGGGCGGGGCACGATGTGCTGATGCTCGATGGGCAGTTGCAGCAGCTCGACAACGCCGCGCTCGCCGAGCGGGTCTCGGATTTCGCCCCGGCGATGACGGTGGTTACGACGGCCCCGACCTATCTCTTCTGGCGCTGCGCGCCTCCGGAGCTGCGCGTGCCGGGCGAATTCCTGCGTCACCTCGGGAACCGGGGCGGCCGGACGGTTGCCGTGGGCCCCCACGGCTCCGCAACGCCCGCGCCGACCCTGCGCAAGCTGGGAGTCGATATCGTCGTGCGCGGCGAATGCGAGGAGATCGTTGCCGCCCTGGCCGACGCCGAGGACTGGCACGACGTGCCCTCGACGGCCTACCTCGCGGACGGCGCTCTCGTGACGCACGGCCCGAATGCCGCGAGCCGTTTCGTCGATCACCCGCCGCTCGACTGGCCGGCGGAATGGCTGGCCGCCCACCACCACCATCATCACCGGTTCGACGAGGTGCAGGCGGGCTTCGGGGCCGAGGTGGAGGCGTCGCGCGGCTGCCCTTACAACTGCAGCTTTTGCGCCAAGATCGACTACCGCGACGCCTATCGGCGCCGCGATGTCGGGCTCGTGCTCGAGGAGATCGACCGGCTGATCGCACAGGGGGTCGGCTACGTCTATTTCATCGACGAGATTTTTCTGCCGCAAAAGCCGCTGCTCGAAGGACTGGCGCAGCGCAAAATCCAGTTCGGCGTGCAGACGCGGATCGACTTGTGGAAGCCGGAACTCCTGGAGCTCCTCGGCGAGGCGGGGTGTGTCTCCACCGAGTGCGGGCTGGAGAGCCTCACCGTCGAAGGGCGCGCGCAGCTCGCCAAGCGTTGTCGGCTCGATACGCCCGAGCTCGCGGAGCTTTTGATCAAGGCGCGCCGGCACATCCCGTTCGTGCAGGCCAACCTCATCGGCGTCGTGGAGGACGATCCGGCGCTGGTCGCCTACTGGCGGAAGTACCTCATCGATAACGGCGTCTGGGCCAACGAGCCGGTGCCGCTCTATCCCTATCCCAGCTCCCCGAGTTATCGGCAGATCTGGGGCGAGCCCGACGACAACGCCTGGGAGCGCGCGCACGAGCACTATCTCGCCGCTTTCCGGAAATTCAGCGACATCCAGGACCAGCAGCCGCGCCCCCTGCGCGAGTTGGAGGCGGCATGCTGCGCCAGCTGAGCCAGCCCCGGCGCGTGCTGATGACCGTCGATGCGGTTGGCGGCGTGTGGCGCTACGCCATGGATCTGGGGTCGGGGCTCGCGGCGGCCGGCACGGAGATTGTCTTCGTCGGCCTCGGCCCACGCCCGAGCCTCGCCCAGCGCGACGAGGCGGATCGCATCGGCAAGCTCCTCTGGCTCGACCTGCCGCTCGATTGGCTGGCCACCGACGAGGCTGAACTCGCGCCCATCCCCGACGCGCTCGCCCGGGTTGCCGAGGAGCACGACGTCGACCTCCTCCACCTCAACCTGCCGAGCCAGGCCGCGGGATTGCGTCTGGACCGCCCGGTTCTTGTCGTCGCGCATTCCTGCGTCGTCACCTGGTTCGCCGCGGTCCGGGGGACCGATGTGCCGGCGCCTTGGGCCTGGCAGCGCGACCTCAACGCGCGAGGCCTCCACGCTGCCGATGCGGTTCTCGTGCCGAGCCGCAGTCACGGCCGCGCGGTCGAGGCGTCTTATGGTTCACTCCGCCGCCTGACGGTTGTCGCCAACGCGACCGCTCACCACGCGGGTACCGCCCACAAGCAACCCGTCGTGGCGGCGGCCGGCCGCTGGTGGGACGAAGGCAAGAACGGCGCAACGCTCGACCGGGCGGCCGGATTCACCGACTGGCCCGTGCTGATGGCGGGCGCGACGCAGGGCCCCAACGGCGCCGCTTGCGATCTCCGCAACGCGCGGGCGCTCGGCCAGCTCTCCGGCCCGCAGGTCCGCAGCTTGATCGGCTCGGCCGGCATCGTCGCTTCGCCTTCCCTCTACGAGCCGTTCGGGCTCGTCGCCCTCGAGGCGGCGAGTGCCGGTGCGGCGCTGGTGCTCGCCGATATTCCGACCTATCGGGAGCTCTGGTCGGGCGCCGCCCTTTTCGTGCCGCCGCGGGATGCCGACGCCTGGACCGCAACCATCAATGGGCTGGCCGCCGATGACGCCGAGCGCGAAATGCTGGGGGCCCGCGCCAGCGCGCGCGCCCGCCTCTTC
>DASZTU010000142.1:0-5462 GCA_035547975.1 Devosiaceae bacterium
ATGGCCGTAATAGAGGCTGAGGTCGGAGCGGCAGATGCAGGAGGCCTTGACCTGAATCAGCACCTCTGACCATGCCCATGGCGGCGCAGTCGGGCAGCGCTGGTCGTTGCCAACGGGCTTTTGCTTCCCAGGGAATATGAACTGCTCAATGAGCATCTGGGTCGCGCAAAACCGTCGATCCACCCAGATATGGCGAGCCCCGTTGTCGGCTGAACCGGGCATGCACCTATCTGCCAAGCGCGCCGTACGTGGGAAAGCTATATGCCCATCAGGAACTGGTCGGTGATTGCCCGGTGATTGCCCCCAGATTGCGCACAGAATCCACCAGGAGGGTCGGACGATCTAGCGGCCTGATCTTGAACATGAATTTTGGTGCACCCGGCGAGATTCGAACTCACGGCCTCTGCCTTCGGAGGGCAGCGCTCTATCCAGCTGAGCTACGGGTGCAGCAGGGCGGCGCCGAAGCGCCGGCCGGACGGGCGGCAACCTAGCCAAAGCGCCGCCGTCGCGCAACCGGCGATTGGCCGGGTTCATAACGGTCTTCCAGCCCGCCATGAGGCAGGCCCGGCCACTTGCCCGGCCTCCGGTTGGGACGTCCAGCCGTGAGGGCCGCACCGCTCTCGAGGCCGCAGCACGGGGCGCTCCCTGGAAGTGCCCGCCCGTCTGGTAGCCTGAGGGGCACGCAGTTGCTCCGGAGGGCGCCCCGGCCTGCCCTGCTCAGTCCGATCGATGCGGGCGCTCAGGGCGCGCCGAACGCCCTTCCCTCCCCAGCGCGCGCCAGCCCTCGCCGCCGCCACGCGCGCCCGCCGCAAGCCCCAGGCTCAGAAGGCCTGCGGATAGTGCCGGCGGGCGAAATCCTCGCTGATGTAGCCCTCGAGCAGGTCTTTCCGCACCGCCTCGACCGGGCGTTTCTTGGGATCGCCGTAGCCGCCGCCCCCGCCGGTTTCGAGGCGGATCAGCCCGCCCTTGCGTGCCGCGAGCCGGGTCGCCTTGGGCTTCTCCTCGACGACCTCGCCGTTGATCACCGCGGCCCCGTTCGGCCTGCCGCTGCCGCCGCCCTCGAGGCCCCACGGGGCGTTCTTCGTCCGCTCGACGGCGGTCGTCACGAACGTGTCCTCGAGCATGCGGAAATGGAAGTCGATGCCCGGGCCGCCCCGGTATTGGCCGGGGCCGCAGGAATCGGTTGCGAGCTCCATCTTCTCGACCACCCAGGGGTTGCGCGATTCCCATACCTCGACGGGCGAAAAGCGCGTGGCGCTCTCGGAGATGTGGAGCATCGTGCCGCCGTCGCCGCCGTTCCAGGCGCCCTGCCCGCACGGGTGGGGCGACCCGTCGGCCCAGGGCTCGCCCGTCGCCTCGCGCGTGCCCCAATGGACGAGCGAGGCGATGCAGCCGCCGCTCATCGCGGGCACGGCGGTGGGGACCGCCTTGGCGATCGCCGAATAGATCACCTCGATCGCCTGCAATGCCGGCCAGCCATAAAGGAAGCAGGGCGCCGGCGGCAGCGGATGGAACATAGTGCCCGGCCGCGTGATCACGTCGATGGCGCGGAAATGCCCCTCGTTCGGGGCTTCGCCCATGCCAGCCAGCATCGAGATGGCGACGCGGCTCGTCGAAATGGTCGAGGGCACCGGGCAGTTGACCGGGCCGATCTGCTGCGCCGGGGTGCCGGAGAAATCGAGCGTCACGCTCGAGCCCTTCACCTCGACGACGATCTCGAAGGGGATGGGCGTGCCCTCGATGCCGTTGTCGTCCATCACCCCCTGCCCGACATAGCGGCCATCGGGGATCTTTTCGAAGTACGAGCGCACCACCCGCTCGCCGTGGTCGAACATCTGCTCGACCGAGCGCGAGAAGGCGTCGAGCCCGAACCGCTCGACCACCTCGAGGAAGGCGCGGGTGCCGGTACGCACCCCGACAATCTCGGCGTTGAGGTCCCCCGCGATCATCTTCGGCACGCGCGAATTGGCGAGGATGATGCGGTAGATTTCCTCGTTCATCTGGCCGCGGGAAACGATCTTGACGCCCGGATAGATCGTCCCCTCCTGGAAGACGTCGACGGTGTCGGTGCAGTAGGGATCCTTGCCGGCGATATCGAGCCAGTGGCCCTTGATCACCGAGTAGCCGATGAGCTCGCCGCGAAAGAAGGCGGGCATGATCACGGCGAGGTCCTGGGGATGCGATCCCGTGCCGGAGGGCCAGTTGTAGATGAGGATGTCGCCCTCGTTGAGCGCCTCGGGACCGCCGACGTTCTTCACCGCCTCGGTGACGCAGAAATTGAGCGTGCCCATGAAGATCGGCAGGCTCGGCGCCTGGGCGAGGAGGCGGATGTCGCGGTCGTAGATGGCGACGGCGAAATCGAGGACCTCATAGATGACCGGCGAGAAGGCCGTGCGGACCAGCGCCCGCTTCATCTGGTTGGCGGCGGAGTTGAGGGCGTGCCGCACCACCTCGGTGGTGATGGGGTCGGCCTCGGCGGCGGCGTGCGCCGCGGCAATGCCGGCCTTGTGCAGGACGATGTCGTGCTGGGTCATGATCAGGCCTCCTTCGCGAGTACGAGCTCGCCATGGGCGCCCGGCCGGGCGGTCCAGCCGGAATCGAGGTAGAGGGTCGAGGTGGCTTCGGTGACGACGGCGGGGCCCTTGAGCTCATCGGCGATGGCGCCGCGGGGCACCACCTTGAACGGCACCCGCCGGCCGAGCGCGAAGGAATAGGCGTCGACCGTATCGGGCCCGGCGGCGTCCGCCTGGGCCGGCGCGACCCCGCCCAGCTGCCGGCGTTCGGGCAGGCGAACGCGGCAGGTCGCCCGGACCGCGACGATCTCGATCGCGGCCGGCAGGCGGCTCGCAAAGGTGCGCTCATAGTCGGCGACGAAGGCCGATCCGATCTCCTCGGCCGTCTGGTCGATGTGCTGACCCGCGAGCGGCACCTCGACGGAGAGCGTGTGCTCCTGGCCCTTGTAGCGCAGGTCGAGTTTTGCGCTGCGCTCGGCGCCGGTGAAATCGGCGCGGGACTCGATCTCGGTGAAAAGCGTGTGCAGCAATTCTTCGGCCTCGGCGACCCCCTTTTCGTCGAGGTCGGTCACCCGGGTGCGGGCGGACGATTGCACCATGTCGGCCCCGAGCAGCCCCCAGGCCGAGAAATTGCCGGCGAAGGGCGGGATGACGATCCGCTTCATGCGCAGTTCCTCGGCGAGCAGCACCGCCATGAGCGGCCCCGCCCCGCCGAAGGGCAGCAGCACCATGTCGCGCGGATCGAGGCCCTGCTCCACCGTGATCTCGCGCATGGCGCCGGCCATGGCAGCGGCGGCGATGCGCATGACGCCGATCGCGGTCGTTTCGACATCCTGTCCAAGCCGGGCCGCAACGGTCTCTAGCGCGCCGGTTGCGGCAGCGACGTCGAGGGTGATGCCGGACGCGAGGACGCCGGGCCCGAGCATGCCGAGATAAGCGGCCGCATCCGTCATCGCCGGTTCGGTCCCGCCGCGGCCATAGGCGGCGGGGCCGGGCACCGCCCCGGCCGACCGGGGCCCCACGCGCATCAAGCCGCCGAGATCGATGTGGGCAATCGAGCCGCCGCCCGAGCCGATCGAGCGCACGTCGACCCACGGCGTCTGGACGGGCATGCCGTCGACCTCGCCCTGGTAGAGGACCTGCGGCGCCCCATCGAGGACGAGGGCGGTATCAAAGCTCGTGCCGCCAACGTCGGCGGTGATCAACGCCTCGAGACCCAGCGCCCGCGCCAGCTCCGAGGCGCCGTGCGCGCCCCCGACCGGTCCCGACATGATGGTTTCGAACGGGCGCGCCTCGGCCTCGGTGAAGGTCATCGAGCCCGAACCCGAGCGGGTGATGAGCGAGGTGCCGGTGAAGCCGAGTGCGCGCAGCCGCCCGTCGAGCCGCTGCAGGTAGTTGGCCATGCGGCCGCGCACGAAGGCGTCGATGACGGTCGTCGAGGTGCGCTCGTATTCGCGGAACTCGCCCGAGATGCGGTGCGACAGCGATACGCCGCCGGCGAACCCCGCCTCGCGCAGCAAGTCTTCGATGCGAAGCTCATGGGCGGGATTGGCGAAGGCATTGATGAGGCAGACGGCGATCGAATCGACGTTTTCGGCCATCAGCTGCTTTGCCGCCGCGAGCACCGCCGCCTCGTCGAGCGGCCGGTAGACGGCGCCGGTCGTCATGACGCGCTCGGGCACGCCGAGCCGGCGGTGGCGGGGCACCAGCGGCTCGGGCTGGCGCCAGAAGAGGTTGTACATTTCGGCCCGATCGCCCCGGCGGATCTCCAGGACGTCGCGGAACCCTTCCGTCGTGATCAGGCCGACCTTGGCGCCCCGCCGTTCGAGGAGTGCGTTGAGCCCCACCGTCGTCCCATGGAGGAAGTAGCGGGCGCGGGCGAGCTTTTCGAGCGGCACGTGCTGCCGCACCGCCTCCACCACGCCCTCCTCGGGCGCCGAGGGAACGGTGAGCACCTTGCCTTCGAGCGTTTCCCCCGACTCCTCGTCATAGAAGACGAGGTCCGTGAAGGTACCGCCGATATCGACGCCGATGCGGGTTGCCATCCAAATCCTCCGGTTAGTGGGGCGCGGACGCGCTTTCGCGCTGCCCGGCGCGCACCGCTTCGCGCAGCCGCGCCTCCTCCTCGGTCACCACGGGGACGGCGGCGAGGAGGTCGCGGGTGAAGCTCTGTTGCGGGTTCTCGAAAATTTCGGTGACCGTGCCGCTCTCGACCTTGCGGCCGGCGGCGAAGACGCTGATCCGGTCGGCAAGGGCGCGCACCACGGCCAGGTCGTGGGTGATGAAGATGTAGGTGAGGCCGTGCTCGCGCCGCAGCCGGTCGAGGAGCGCCAGCACCCGGGCCTGCACCAGGACGTCGAGCGCCGAGGTCGGCTCGTCGAGGACGATCAACTCGGGACCTGCCGCGAGCGCCCGAGCGATCGCGACCCGCTGGCGCTGGCCGCCGGAGAGGGATGACGGCGAGCGGCGGGCCATCTCGGGCTCGAGGCCGACCTCCACCAGGAGCTCTTCGACCCTCGAACGCCGCTCGCCGCGGCCGCCGACCCGATGCACATCCAGCGGCAGGCGGATCGAAGCGCCGACCTTGCGCCGCGGATTGAGCGAGGAGAGCGGATTCTGCTGCACCAGCTGGATTTTACGCCGCTGCTCGGTGGTGCGGCGCGCCGTGAGCGGGCTGCCGTCGAACACCATGTCCCCGGCTGTAGGCTGATAGATGCCGAGCACGAGATTGGCGAGGGTGGATTTGCCGGAACCGCTTTCGCCGACCACGGCGTGGCACTCGCCGCGGGCGATGTCGAGGTCGACATCGGCGAGCGCGACGACGGATCGCCCGTCGACGTCGAAGGTCTTGCCGAGACCCTTGAGGGTGAGGATCGGGCCGCTCATGCCGCGGCCTCTTCCGGCTCGCCGCAGCCCTCGTGCACGATCAGCGGCTCGAGGAAGCGCGGG
>DASZTU010000143.1:0-17941 GCA_035547975.1 Devosiaceae bacterium
CGGCCGTGGTGCGCCGCCAGCGCGGCGAGGCGGCGGTGCCGCCCGACCCGCGCCTCCCGCATGCCGCCGACATGCTGCGGATGCTGCGGGGGGTTCCCGCGCCGGCTTCGGCGGTCGCCGCGCTCGACACCTATCTCGTGACGGTCGCCGATCACGGCCTCAACGCCTCGACCTTCGCGTCCCGGGTCATCGCCTCGACCGGCGCCGGACTAACCTCCTCGGTGCTGGCGGCGCTCTCTGCCCTCAAGGGCCCGCTGCATGGCGGCGCGCCGGGGCCGGTGCTCGATATGCTCGACGGTATCGGAACGCCCGAGAATGCGGAGGCGTGGCTCACCGCGGCCCTCGATCGCGGCGACCGGCTGATGGGGTTCGGGCACCGCATCTACCGGGTCCGTGATCCGCGCGCCGATGCGCTCAAGCGGGCCGTGCGGGGCATGGCCGCGGAGGGCGCAATCGATGCGCGGCGGTTCCGCCTGGCGGAAGCCGTGGAAGCGGCCGCGCTGGCGGTGCTCAGGACGCGTAAGCCCGACCGGCCACTCGACACCAACGTCGAGTTCTATACCGCCCTGTTGCTCGAGGCCCTCGGCTTTCCGCGCGACGCGTTCACCGCGGTGTTCGCGACCGGCCGCACGGCGGGGTGGATCGCCCATGCCCGCGAGCAGGCCCAGCATGGCCGGCTGATCCGGCCGCAGTCGCGCTACATCGGCCCCCAGCCGCGCGAAGCGGCCTGAGGCGTTCGCGTCAACACTCCGGCAACCACACATTGAAGGAGATGTGGCCGGGTGCGCCCCACGCTGGCCACATATCTCCTTTCTTTACCCATCCCGAAACAGATGGGAGCGACCTGGCCAAAAAGGGACAACAAACGGCCAGACGGCAGGTGGAAGCCAGCATGGACGAGCGCCCTGCGCTTGACGCTGAAGGTGTGGTGGTCGCGGCCCTGGAACAGGTGCTCGATGCCATTGTCGTGGCCGATCCCGACGGGCGCGTGATGTTCTTCAACGGTGCGGCGGAGCGCACCTGGGGCGTCGACCGCGCTGAGGTCATCGGGCGCCCACTGGGCCAGGCTCTGCCGGAACTTGCCGCGATGCTGCTCGGGGCGAACGGCGATGCGGCAAACAGCGTCGCCGAGGTTCCGATCCTGCGCCCGGACGGAAGCCGCCTCGTCGCGTCGGTCGCCCTGTCGCGCGTCCGCATCGGCGACAGGACGATCCAGATTGCCGTGGCGCGGGATGTGACCGACGACGCACGCGGGCGTAACGAATTGCGGTTGCTGTCGCTCGCCGCGGGGGAGACCGACCGGGGGGTGATGATCCTTGGTGCCGATCGGCGGGTCGCCTACGTCAACGACGCCTTCACGCGGATGCTCGGCTACCGCCGGGGCGAAATGATCGGCCGGACGGCGCTCGAGATCTTTGCCGGGCGGAGCGCATCCGAGGCGACGATCCGCCGGCTGGAACGCCGGATGGATGCCGTCAGGGCCTTCAACGAAGAACTGTTCGTGCGCGACGCGAGCGGGCGGAATCTGTGGGTCCATGCCGCGATCAATCCGATCGCCGAAAAGAACGGCGAGATCGGCAACATTGTCGTGCTGCTCTCCGACATTACGGAAAGCAAACATCTGCAAATCCTGCAGCGGGATGTGCTCGAGGCCGTCGCCAATGACCAACCCGTCGACGAGGTGATGCGGCTGATCTGCGAGCGCGTCGAGGCAGTCGCCCCGGAGGTCATCTGCTCGGTGCTACGGGTCGATGGCGAAAGGCGATTGCGGCCGCTCGCTGCGCCAAGCCTGCCCGACTACATCAACAAGGCGGTCGATGGCGTCCCCATCGGCCCGGCCGTGGGATCGTGCGGCACGGCGGCCTACCGTGGCGAGCCGGTGGTCGTCACCGATATCGAAACCGATCCGCTGTGGCAGGATTTCAAGGCGCTCTATGCGCAGACCGGCATCAAGGCCTGCTGGTCGAGCCCGATCAAGCTGGGCAGCGGCAAGGTCGCCGGCACCTTCGCCTTCTACTTCCGGGAGAAGCGGGGGCCGAGCGCCTGGCACGAGCAGGTGGTGCAGGCCTGCCTCGACCTTTGCATGCTGGCGATCGAGCGGCACACCGCCAAGGAGCACATCGCGCGCCTCGCCTATTCCGATACGCTCACCGGCCTCCCCAACCGGACCCGGTTGCGGGAAACGATCCACGAGCGGCTCGCGGCGGCGGCACCCGGCGAGGACGTTGCCTTCCTCTTCCTCGACATCGACCGCTTCAAGGATGTGAACGACACGCTCGGCCATTCGGTGGGCGATCGGCTGCTGGTGGAAATCGCGCGGCGCCTGCGGGCGCAGCTCGCACCCGAAGATCTCGTCAGCCGCTATGGCGGTGACGAGTTCGTCATCGTGCTCGAGGGCGGCCGGGCGCGGGCGGGGATGCTGGCGGCCGCCCTGATCGAGCAACTGCTCGCACCCGTCGTGATCGACGGCATGCTGCTGCCCGCCTCGGCCTCGATCGGCATCTCGATGTTCCCGGCCGACGGCCAGGATGAAGATACGCTGCTCAAGCACGCCGACGCCGCCATGTACGAGGCCAAGAGCGCCGGTGGGGCCACTTTCCGGTTCTACACGCAGGAGATGAACGGGCTCGCGCAGGAGCGCCTGATGCTCGGGGCGGCGCTGCGCGAGGCGATTGCCCGCCGGCAGCTTCGGCTGCACTACCAGCCGCAAATCGATTGCCTCAGCGGGGAGGTGCGCGGGGCCGAGGCGCTGGCGCGCTGGACCCATCCCATTTTCGGCGAAGTCTCGCCGGCCCGCTTCATCGCGCTCGCCGAGGAGAGCGGGCTGATCGAGGCGATTGGACAGTGGGCCATCAACGAAGCGGCCGGGCAGCTCGCCGCGTGGGATCGGGCGGGGATCGAGCTGCCGGCCATTTCGGTCAACCTCTCGGCCGTGCATTTCCGCAATCCGGACCTGGTGCAGCTCGTGTCGCGAACCCTCGAGCGCCACAAGCTCGACCCCGAGCGCCTCACCATCGAGATCACCGAAGGGGTGATCATGGACGCCAATCCGGCCGCGCTCGAGACTGCCCGCGCCATCCACGAGCTCGGGGTAAAGCTCTCGCTCGACGATTTCGGCACCGGCTATTCGTCGCTGAGCTACCTGGCGCGGCTGCCGATCGACGAGCTCAAGATCGACCGTGGCTTCATGCGCGACCTCGAGCACGACCGCAACGCACAGGCGGTCGTGACCGCGGTGATCAGGATCGGCCAGAGCCTTTCGCTCAGCGTGGTGGCCGAAGGGGTCGAGACGCGGTCACAGCAGCAGTTCCTCGCGGCCCTAAAATGCGACGTGCTGCAGGGATTCCTCATCTCGCGGGGCCTCAGTCCCGCCGAGTTCGAGAGCTGGTACCGCAACTATGTGAGCCGGACGGCGCCGCTCCGCTTGCCCGGGGCCGCCTGACCGAAGCATCGGATTCGCCCGCCGAGCCATTATATTGGCTCCATGAGCTTCCTCGATCGTAACCTCCACGTGCTGCCGATCGACGCCTGGATCGATCCCACAGGGCCGCGCGAGCGCGCCATCATCACCCATGGCCACGGCGACCACGCGCGGCGCGGGCACGGCGCGGTGCTCGCAACCCCCGAGACGATCGCCATCATGAAGGCGCGTTATGGCGAGGACTGCGCCGGCTCCTTCCAGCCGCTCGACTACGGAGAGCCGCTGATGATCGGCGAGGTCGAGGTGACACTCTATCCGGCCGGCCATATCCTCGGCAGCGCGCAGGTGCGTCTGCGTCACAGCGGCGAGACGATTGTGGTGACCGGCGACTACAAGCGGCTCGGCGATCCAACGGCGCCGGACTTCGAGCTGGTGCCCTGCGACATCCTCGTCACCGAGGCAACCTTCGGGTTGCCGGTGTTCCAACATCCGAAGCCCGGCGGCGAGATCGCCCGGTTGCTGAAGTCGGTTGCGGACAATCCGGAACGCAGTCATCTCATCGGTGCCTATGCCCTGGGCAAGGCGCAGCGGGTGATGAGTCTGCTGCGGCAGGGCGGCTATGACCGGCCGATCTATCTCCACGGCGCCATGGTCGAGTTGACGCAGCTCTATGAAGCGCTCGGAATCGCCCTCGGCCCCACGCGGCTCGCCATCGAAGCCACAAAGGCCGAACTCGCGGGAGAGATCGTGATCGCGCCGCCCGGCGCGCTCAAGGACCGATGGAGCCGAAGGCTGCCCGACCCCATCCTTGCCGTCGCATCGGGATGGATGAGCGTCAAGCAGCGCGCCCGGCAGTCCGGTGTCGAGCTGCCCCTCGTCATCTCCGACCATGCGGACTGGAACGAACTGCGCGAGACGATCGCCGAGACGGGGGCGGGCGAGATCTGGGTCACGCATGGCCGCGAGGACGCGCTCGTCTACTGGTGCCGCCAGCAGCAGCTGCGGGCGACGCCGCTCAACATCGTCGGCTATGACGAAACTGGCGAGGGCGGCGAATGAAGCGCTTCGCGCAACTGCTCGAGCTTTTGGCGCTGACGCCGTCGCGCAATCGCAAGATCGAGGCGCTCAAGACCTATTTCGGGGAAACGCCCGACCCGGACCGGGGGTACGCGCTCGCCATCCTCACCGGCGCGCTCAGCTTCAAGAACGTCAAGCCGGCGGTGTTGCGGGACGTCGTCGTGGCGGAGGTCGACCCCTACCTCTTCGGCCTCAGCTACGACTATGTCGGGGATCTCGGCGAGACCATTGCCCTGATCTGGCCGCACCACGGACAGCAGGAAGACCTGCCGAAGCTGAGCGACCTCATCGAGGTGCTCGATACCACGCCGAAGACGCGGCTTCCGGCGCTGATCGCCTCGCTCCTGACGCGCGCCGCGATCAACGAGCGCTGGGCGCTGGTGAAGCTCGTGACGGGGGCGCTGCGCATCGGGCTCTCGGCGCGGCTTGCCAAGACCGCCCTCGCCGAGATGAGCGGCAAGCCGGTGCAGGAGATCGAGGAAATCTGGCACGGCCTCAAGATGCCCTATACGGAGCTCTTCGCCTGGCTCGAGGACAAGGGGCCGCGGCCGGACATCGCGCACGAGGTGCGCTTCCATCCGATGATGCTCTCCAACCCGATCGACGAAGCGGTCGATTTCGGCCGGCTCGATCCGGCCGACTTTTCGGCCGAGTGGAAATGGGACGGCATTCGCGTGCAGCTGGTGCTCGGCGAGGGGCCGGTTTCGCTCTTCTCGCGTACCGGCGACGAGATTTCGGCCGCCTTTCCCGACCTCGTCGAGAACGTCTTCGGGCAGGCGGTGCTCGACGGTGAACTGCTGGTCGGCCGCAACTTCGAGGCCGCCCCGTTCAACGACCTGCAGCAGCGGCTCAACCGCAAGGTGGCTTCGCCCAGGCACCTCGCGGACTACCCGGCGTTCATGCGGGTTTACGACATGCTGTTCGACGGCAAGGAAGATATCCGCCCGCTGCCGTGGACCGAGCGGCGGCGGCACCTCGAAGCCTGGTTCGCGCGAAATCCGCAGACTCGCCTCGATCTTTCGGAGGTGCTCGCGTTTTCAAGCTGGGAGCAATTGGCGGAAATGCGCCGCCGCGGCGCCGCCGAGCACGGGCATGAAGGGGTGATGCTCAAGCTCCGGTCATCGCCCTATGTGCCGGGGCGGCCGAAGGGGCTCTGGTTCAAGTGGAAGCGCGACCCCAATGTCGTTGACGCCGTGCTGATGTATGCCCAGCGCGGGCACGGCAAGCGCTCGAGCTACTACTCGGACTATACGTTCGGGGTCTGGAAGGGGAACGAGCTCGTGCCCATCGGCAAGGCCTATTTCGGTTTCACCGACGCCGAGCTGCGCCAGCTCGACAACTGGATCCGCAACCACACGGTGCAATCCTTTGGGCCCGTGCGCGAAGTGGCAAAGGAATTGGTCTTCGAGGTGGCGTTTGACAGCGCGCAGGTTTCCGGGCGTCATAAGTCGGGCGTGGCGCTGCGCTTTCCGCGCATCAACCGGATCCGCTGGGACAAGCCGGCGGCAGAAGCGGGCACGCTCGAGGACATGCAGCTCTTCCTGGAGGCGACGTAGATGTCGTTGAGTGCCATCGAGCGGCGGATCGCGGCGCTCACCCGCGAAATGATGGCGGCCGCAGCGGAGGAGGATTTCGAGCTTGCCTCCCGGCTGAGAGACGAGATCGCCGAGCTCAAGGGCCAGGCCCCCGGCTCGCAGGGCGGGGAAGTCGAGGTGCGCCAGCCGCCGCCCGGGCAGATGGGCCTCGGGACGCACATACCGGTCGCGGCGCCGCCCAAAGGCTGGAAGCCGCCGAGAAAGCCCGATCCCCTGACGAGGGGGACCAGGCGCGGGGGTTCGCGCGGCCGGTAACACGGCCGTCCGCGTCAGGGGACGCTGGTCCAGTGACGCCCGTCCGCCGCCAGCCGCGCCGGCGGGGTGGTACTGGTGTCCGGGGCGATATAGGCAACGGCCGGCTGGCTCATGGGAAGACGGCCGCCGAGATACATTTCGACCAGCGCGTCCAGGGCGGCACGGCTGGCCAGGGTAATCCCGTCGGTCTCCTGGCTGATCGTCAATTCCTGGAGCGCGCGCCGGACCCGCGGCGTCGCGCCCTTGCGCGCCTCTTCGAGGGCCTCGGTGGTCTTCTCGGTCGGCGTCAGCTCCACCGAGAGCACGTCGTCGGCATAGCGCGCAAAACCGTAGATGACCCCGGGCTCCTCGCCTTCAGTTGCGGCAAGCAGGTAGGCATCGTCTCCGATCGGCACGAAGCGGATATCGAGCGAAGCCTTCATGTCGGGCAGGCCCGCGGCGAGGTAGTGATTGCCCTTTAGGGTGAAGGTTGCGGGCGGGTCCTTGCTGCGCAAATACCCGTCGCCGTCGCGCTCATAGGGGAAGAAGGCGAAGCTCGCGGGAAGGGGTGTTGCACCCTCAGCGTCGGCGAGGAGCGGTTTCTCCGATGTGATCATGCAGCCGGCAAGGAGCAGAGCCAGGGCAAGGGCGGTGAGCAGGGCGGCAGAGGTCTTGATCAGGCGAAGCATGATGGTCGTCCTGTGCGGTGTTGCCCCCCGGCAATGCAGCGATCAGCTCCAAATAGTGGCGCGGTGCCTCATCCGGCCGGGCCCGGCGCTTGCACGCCGTTGCGGCCCGCGGGCCGCGCCGTTTCCTGGGCGAGGCGCTCGTGCGCCAGCTGGGCGATTTCGCGGAGCTCGGCAATGGTGGTTTCGAGGTCGCGCTTCTGTGCCTCGAGCAAGGCGAGCCGTTCCTCCACCTTGTCGACGAGAAGCTCGACCTGGGCGGTCTGCGAATGCGCGTCGTAGAGGCTGAGGTAATCCGAGATGTCGCGGAGCGAGAACCCGAGCCGCTTGCCCCGCAGGATGAGGATCAGCCTCGCCCGGTCTCGCCGGCGGAAGATGCGGGTGCCGCCTACGCGCTCCGGCTGCAGCAGGCCCTTGCTCTCGTAGAAGCGGATGGCACGCGTCGAGATGCCGAACTCCTTGGCGAGATCGGCGATGGCGAAGAGGTCGCGGGGTTCAGGTGCGTTGCGGTTCATGGGGCTTCCGCCTTGGCGGCGGCCCTCCTCGCCGCGTATTCCTCGCGGAGCTCCTTTTTCGACAGCTTGCCGATCAGGGTCTTTGGCAGCTGATCCTTGAGAATGATCTCGCGCGGCAGCTCCAGCCGGTTGAGCCGCTCAGCAGCAAAATCGCGAAGTTCCTGCGGCGTCGCGGCCATGCCGGCCCTGAGCTTGACGAAGGCGACCGGCGCTTCACCGCGATAGGAATCGGGCACGCCGATGACGCTCACCTCCTCAACCGCCTCGTGGAGGTAGAAGGCATCCTCGATCACGCGCGGATAGACGTTGAACCCGGAGCAGATGATCAGGTCCTTGATGCGGTCGACGAGGAACACATAGCCGTCGGAATCCATGTACCCGACGTCGCCGGTGCGCAGGTAGCCGTCGATGAAGGCGGCGTTCGTCGCTTCCTCGTCCCCGTGATAGCCCAGCATCACCTGGGGGCCCTTGACGAGGAGTTCGCCGCGCTCCCCGAGCGGCACGACCCGGGTCGGATCGTCGAGATCGGCGAAGCGAAGGTCGGTGGCCGGCAGGGGCTGGCCGATGGAGTTGGGCTTTGCCTCGACCTCGACGGCGGCGCAGCAGACCACAGGAGAAGCTTCCGTCAGCCCGTAACCCTCGACGAGGCGGGCGGGGAAACGTTTCTTGAACGCGTCCAGCAATTCGCCGGGCAGCCCGGCGCCGCCGGAGATCGCGAGCTCGAGATATTTGAGGTTGTCGCTGCCCTGCTTGGCGTTGATGAGGGCATGAAGGAGTGTGGGGACGGCGAGAAGGATGTTGGCCTTGGTGCGCCCGATCAGGTCGAGGAGCGCCTTTAGCTCGAAGCGCGGCAGCATGACCGTCTGCGCGCCCTGGGTCAGCGGCAGGTTCATGCAGGCGGTCATCGAGAAGATGTGGAAGAAGGGCAGCACCGCCACGACCTTGGACGGCGGCTTGAACAATCCAAGGGCCCAAGCGTCGATCTGGGCCAGGTTGGCGGCGATATTGGCGTGGCTGAGCATGGCGCCCTTGGGCTTGCCCGTGGTCCCGCCGGTATATTGCTGCACCGCAACGTCGGTCAGGGGATCAATGGCGACGGGCTCGGGCCGGCCACCGCGCCGCACGAGGGGGCCGAAAAACGTGATCTTCCGGCGCTGGGGCGACTGCGAAATTCTGGCGATGTCGTCGCGACGCGCAATCCGGAACAGCAGGTTCTTGGGGAAGGGCAGGGCCGTTGCGAACCTGCACACGACGAGGTTGTCGAGGAGCCCGGCGCCGAGCAGCGCCTCGGCTTTGCCGAACACCTGCTTGAGGTCGAGCGACACCATCAGCTTCGCGCCCGAGTTCCCGACGATGTGCTTGAGTTCGGAGACGGTGTAGAGCGGGTTGCAGTTGACGACGGTTCCGCCGGCGAGGAGCACGCCATAATAGGCGATCACATAGAACGGCGTGTTGGGCAGCATCAGCGCGACGCGCGTACCCTTGTTGACGCCGAAGTCGCGCTGGAGGGCCGCGGCAAAGGCGGTGATGGAGCGCCCCAGCTCGCCATAGGTCGTCACAGCGCCCAGGAAATCCAGCGCCGGAGCATCGGGCGTCCGGGCGCAGCTCTTCAGCACCTGCTCATGGACAGGCGTCGTATCGACGGCAATGTCCCATGGGATACCACTCGGGTAGTGATCGACCCACGGGCGCGGAATGACGTCGCTGCCCTGAACCGTCATGCGCCTTGCCTCCCACCGCCGCCTGAGAGCCTCTGGTCCTCTTCAGGACCCTCATTCAAATGAAGTATTCCACGGCTTGACGTTAACGTCAAACGATTGCCGAAGCTTCTGCAGCATTGGTGCTGAAAGGGCCGCGGCAGGTTATTTCCCGCGGGCTTTTTCTGCCGTCTTGAGAGCCCGGCGCGCGCGCTCAGCCGACTCTGCCATGAGCTGGGCGTTCGCTTCAGCCGCGGCCTCAGCCCGATGCGCTGCGATGGCCGCCTGCTGAGCATCGGCGAGGGCAATCTGCGCGCTGCGCTGTGCTGTTCCCCTCCCCCCGGAGGCGAGGGCGCTCGACTGGCGGGCCATCGCCTGAGCCTGCTGCGCCGCGGCAAGCTGCTGCTGGGCCGCAAGCACGGCCTGCTGGGCGTTCTGCAGCTGGATCTGCGGCATGGCATTCATCGCGGCTGCCGCCGGATTGGTGGCTTGCGTCGCGGTCATCGCCGCCACGTTGGCGCTGAGCTCCGCCTGCTGCGCCTGCTGCTGGGCGAGACGAAGGCGATCCTGGGCCGCGGACACATTGTAGTCGGCCTGCTGCCCGGCGAGATCGGGCGCCGCCGCCCCTGCCGCGGCAAGGCCTTGCCCGCTCGCCACCGCGGCCTTGACCTGTCGCAGGGCGGCATCGGCGTGAGCGGCGGCGACCGCGGCTGCATCGGCCGCCCTGCGTGCCGCCGCGGCGCGCTTTTCGGCGGCCGCCACCGCAGCCCGCAATTGCTTGAGGGTCGGCGCTTTCGTAGCCGCCGCATGGTGGGCCACCGTGCGGGCCGCGACGCTCGCGCTGGGTGTGACCGAGACGGCCGCGATGATCAAAGCGGCGACCACCAACCGGGAAAGGGCGAGGAACATGCTCCACCAATTTCGTGCCACCGCCATGTGCGATCGCGTCGTCGAGACTGGCGCCGCGGGCGGTCAAATTTGTGGCAGGCCTCTGGCGCGAGGCGACCTGCGTCATTAGCTTGACGTAAACGTAAAGCACGGTACGCTGCGCAAGCATCTACCGCGAGGGGTACCCGAGAGGCTGGCCGTCGTGCCGGCGGAGTCGGGCGGTCCAAGGAGGTCATCGCATGATCACGCTGCTGCTCATCGTCGTTACTCTCGTTGCGATGGCGGTCCTGGCGATGCGGCAGGCGCCGCTCTGGCAGTGGGCACTGGCTGCGGCGGTGATCGGCCTCCTGTCGCGGCTCGGCTGGGGCGGTGCCCCGTTCGCCGGCGACGTGTCGGGGCTGATCGAGGTGTTCCTTCCGGGGGCCATCCTCGGCCTGCTCTGCATCCCGGATGTCAGGATGCTCGTGCTGACGGGTCCAGCCTACTCGTTCGTGAAGTCGATCCTGCCCCGCGTGTCGCGCACCGAGCAGGAGGCTCTCGATGCCGGCACGGTCGGCTGGGATGCCGAGCTGTTTTCCGGCAAGCCGCGCTGGGACAGGCTCTTTGCCGTGCCGAAGGGCGAACTGAGCCCCGAGGAACAGGCATTCCTCGACGGCCCCACGAATACCGTCTGCTCGATGATCGACGACTGGGATATCCGGCACAACCGCGCCGACATGCCCGAGTCGGTTTGGCGCTACCTCAAGCAGCAGGGCTTTCTCGGCATGCTCATTTCCAAGGAGCATGGCGGCCTCGGCTTTTCGGCCCAGGCGCAGTCGCAGATCGTCTCAAAGATCGCGAGCCGCTCGATCGCCGCCGGTATCACCGTGATGGTGCCGAATTCGCTCGGGCCGGGCGAACTGCTCGAAAAGTACGGGACGCCTGAGCAGAAGGCGAAATACCTCCGGCGCCTCGCGGCCGGCGAGGAAGTACCGTGTTTCGCCCTCACCGCCCCCTACGCCGGCTCGGACGCGGCCTCGATGCGCGACGTGGGCGTGGTGACGCACGGGACCTACCAGGGCAAGCGGGTGCTCGGCGTCAGGCTCACCTGGGACAAGCGCTACATCACGCTCGCGCCGGTCGCGACGCTGATCGGCCTCGCCTTCCACCTGCACGATCCCGAAAATCTCCTCGGCAAGGGTGAGAATGTTGGCATCACGCTGGCGTTGATCCCGGCCAACCACAAGGGCGTGCACATCGGCCGCCGCCACTATCCCGCCCGCTCCGCCTTCATGAACGGCCCGATCCAGGGCAAGGACGTGTTCATCCCGATCGATTTCCTGATCGGCGGGCCGGACTATGCCGGGCAGGGCTGGCGCATGCTGATGGAGTGCCTCTCGACCGGCCGGGCCATATCGCTTCCGGCGATCGGCTCGATCTCCATCAAGCAGGCGCTGCGCGTGACATCGGCCTATGCGCGCATCCGGCGGCAGTTCGGTCTTTATGTCGGCCTGATGGAAGGGGTCGCCGAGCCAATCTCGCGCATGGTGAAATCGGCCTATGCCTTCGAGGCGGCGCGATCGCTCACGGCGGCGATGGTCGATCAGGGGCAGCGGCCGTCGGTCCTCTCCGCGGTGCTCAAATACCAGGCGACCGAGACGATGCGGGCGCGCCTCAACGACGCCATGGACATCCATGGCGGCCGGGCCGTGCAGGACGGGCCGAGCAACTACCTCTTTTCGGGGTATATGAACACGCCGGTCGCCATCACGGTCGAGGGCGCGAACATTCTCACGCGGACACTGATCACCTTCGCGCAGGGAGCGTTGCGGGCCCATCCCTACCTCTACCGGGAGGTCGCCGCTGTGCAGTCGAAAGACCGGCGGGCCGGGCTCGTGGCGTTCGATGCGGCGTTCCGCGGGCATATTGCCTTCATGCTGCGAAATGTGTTCGGCAGCTTCCTCCACGGCATCAGCTTCGGGGTTTTTGCCTCGACGCCGGTCGAGCACGAGATGGCATGGTGGTACCGGCAGCTGGCGCGCTATTCGCAGGCGTTCGCCCTCTGCGGTGACTGGACGGTCGCGTTCCTCGGCGGGGAGCTCAAGGCGCGCCAGCAGCTCTCCGGACGGCTCGCCGACATCCTTTCCGAGCTCTACATTCTCTCGGCAACGCTCAAGCGCTACGAGGATGAAGGTCGGCTCGCCGAAGACCGGCCGCTGGTTGCAGCGATCGCCCGCGATAGCCTCTTCCGCATGGAGCAGAGCTTCGACGCGGTCTTCGCCAACTTCCCCAACCGGGTGCTGGGCGCGGTGATGCGCTTTCTGGTCTTCCCCCTCGGCCGGCATGCGCGCCCCGCCGCCGACCCGGTCAACAATCGCCTCACCGCGGCGGTCCTCAAGCCCGGCAGCTTCCGCGACAGGCTGACGCTCGGTACCTATGTGTCGACCGATCCGCACGACGTGACGGGCATTCTCGAGGATGCCCTCGTCAAGGTCGTCGCGGCCGAGGAGATCGAGGCCAAGTTCATCCGTGCGGTCAAGAAGGGTATCATCGAGCGGCGACTCGACCGCGATGCCATTGCCGACGCGGTTGAAGCCAACGTCATCACCAGCGAGGAGGCGGCCGTGCTGCGCGTGGCCGACGAGGCGACGGACCGCGTCATCCGCGTCGACGATTTCTCGCCCGAAGAGTTGATGCGGATCGAGAGCCAGCGCGACCCCGAAACGCGCGCGGCCGAATAGGCGGAGTTCGGACGGATGCCCCAGCCGACAATTCCCAAGACCAGGCACTGGCGCTTCGAGATCGACCACGAGAACCTCGGCTGGCTCACGATCGATGTGCCCAAGGCGCCGGTCAACACGCTCGGCCGCGAGACGCTGGCCGAGCTCGAAACGCTGGTCGCCCGTTTCGAAGAACTGATCGCAACCGGGGAGCTCGAGGGCATCATCCTGCTTTCGGGGAAGGAATCCGGCTTCATCGCCGGCGCCGACATCTCAGAATTCGATGCGATGGCGGACTATGCCGTGCTGCCGGAAGCGCTCAGGCGGACCCACGCGCTTTTCCAGCGCATCGAGAACCTGCCGGCGCCGATCGTTGCGGGCATTCACGGGTTCTGCCTCGGTGGCGGGCTCGAACTTGCGCTGGCCTGCCACTACCGGATCGCCGTCAATGATGAGAGGACCCGGGTCGGCTTCCCCGAGATCAACCTCGGCATCTTCCCCGGCTTCGGCGGCTCGGGCCGGTCGATCCGCCAGGCGGGCCCGGTCGACGCCATGCAGATGATGCTGACCGGCCGCATGGTGCGCGCCGCCCAGGCACGCCGCATGGGCCTCGTCGACAAGCTGGTGCGGCACCGCGACAATCTGCGCTGGGAAGGCCGCAAGGCGGTGCAGCAGAAGCGGCAGTCGACCGTCTATGGCTGGAAGGGCGAGGTGATGACGCTGCGCCCGATCCGCACCTATCTCGCGACCAAGATGCGCGAGGAGGCACGCAAGAAGGCGCGGCCCGAGCACTATCCGGCGCCCTACGCCCTGATCGACAATTTCGAGAAGCATGGCGACAACTGGCGCGAAATGATCGCGGCGGAGACGGACGCCTTCGTGCCGCTGATGGCGTCCGACACCGCCACCAACCTGCGCCGGGTGTTCTTTCTCCAGGAGGGCCTCAAGAAGCAGGCGGCGGGGAAAGGCAACGCCAAGCCGCGTTTCCAGCGCGTGCACGTCATCGGGGCCGGCGTGATGGGCGGCGACATCGCGGCCTGGTGCGCACTGCGCGGGTTTGCGGTGACGCTGCAGGACCTGGACATGGAACGGATCAAGCCCGCACTGGGACGGGCCAAATCGCTGTTCCGCAAGCGCCTCAAGAAGCCGGGCGACGTTGCCGCGGCGGTCGCGCGGCTCGAAGCCGACCCCAAGGGCAAGGGCGTCGCCCGCGCCGATGTCGTGATCGAAGCCGCGTTCGAAAGCCTAGAGGTGAAGCGGCAGATTTTTGGCGACGTCGAGCCGCGGCTCAAGCCGGGGGCGATCCTTGCGACCAATACCTCCTCGATCGAGCTCGAGCGCATCGCCGAAAATCTCGCGGTACCCGGGCGGCTGATCGGCCTCCACTTCTTCAACCCGGTGGCGCAGCTGCCGCTGGTCGAGGTGATCCGCTCGAAGTTCAACAGCGACGAGGCAATCGCGACCGGGGTCGCCTTCGCGCTCGCCATCGGCAAGTCTCCGGTCGTGGTCAAAAGCGCGCCCGGCTTCCTCGTCAACCGCGTGCTGATGCCCTACATGCTGGGGGCGGTCGAGCGCGTGGAACGGGGCGAGAGCAAGGAACTGCTGGATGCGGCGGCGGTCGCCTTCGGCATGCCGATGGGCCCGATCGAGCTCATGGACACGGTCGGTCTCGATATCGGCAAGAACGTCGCCGAAGAGCTCGGGCACAAGGTGCCGGCGGAGAGCAAGTTCGCGGCGCTGGTCGCGGAAAAGAAGCTCGGCCGCAAGACCGGCCAGGGGTTTTACACCTGGGAGAAGGGCAAGGCGGTCAAGGAGCCGGCGCCCGAGCATGCCGATCTCGCGGGTCTCGGCCGCGAGCTGGTGAAGCCGCTGGTCGACATGACCGAAACCGTGGTGGCCGAAAAGGTCGTCGCCAGTGCCGATCTCGCCGATATCGGGGTGATCCTCGGTACGGGCTTTGCGCCGTTCCTCGGGGGGCCGATGAAGGCCCGCCGGGATGGCCGGGCGTGACCGGCGGCCGGGCGAGCACGCGCGCCTGTCTCTCGTCCCTCAGGGGATGGGGGGACGCAGATGGAGAGCACAGTGTCTGAACTCAGAAAGATCGCGATTGTCGGCTCGGCCCGGGTGCCCTTCTGCCGCGCCTACACGGGCTATGCCGCCGAAAGCAACCTCACGATGCTTGGGACGGCGTTCTCCGGTATCGCGGACAAGTACAATCTCAAGGGCGAGAAGATCGACGAGGTGATGGCGGGGGCCGTGATCTCGCACAGCCGGGATTTCAATCTGGCGCGCGAGGCGGCGCTCGACGCCGGCTTTTCGCCGCGGACGCCCGGCACCAACGTCCAGATCGCCTGCGGCACGAGCCTCCAGGCGGCACTGTCGGCCGGCGCCAAGATCGCGACGGGCGAGATCGACTGCGCCATCGCGGGCGGCTCGGATTCGATCTCGGACAGCCCGATCGTCTTCGGCGACAAGTTCCAGCATCGCCTGATCCGGCTCAACGGCGCCAAGAGCCTCGCCGACAAGGCCAAGGCCTTTTCGGGTTTTTCGTTCGGCGAACTGGCGCCGGTCGCCCCGTCGACGCAGGAGCCGCGCACCGGCCTCTCGATGGGCCAGCATTGCGAGCTGATGGCCAAGGAGTGGGGCATTTCGCGCGAGGACCAGGATCGGCTGGCGCTCAAGAGCCACCAGAACGCGGCCAAAGCGTATGACGAGGGGTTCCACGACGACCTGATCGTCCCCTGCGCCGGGATTTGGCGGGACAACAATGTGCGCCCCGACACGAACCTCGAGAAGATGGCCGCCATGAAACCGGCCTTCGACCGGACATCCGGCAAGGGCACGCTGACGGCCGCCAATTCGACGCCGCTGACCGATGGCGCGGCGGCGGTACTGCTCGCGAGCGAGGACTGGGCCCGGGCCCGCGGGCTGCCGGTTCTGGCCTATCTCACGCTCGGGCAGGTGGCGGCGAACAACTTCGCCGGCGGGGAGGGGCTGCTGATGGCCCCGACGATTGCGGTCTCGGAGATGCTGCGGCGCTCCAACCTGACACTGCAGGATTTTGATTTCTATGAGTTCCACGAGGCCTTTGCGGCACAGGTGCTGTGCACGCTGAAGGCGTTCAACGACAAGAAATACTGCAAGGACGTGCTCGGCCGTGACAAGGTGCTGGGCAAGATCGATCCCGACAAGATCAATGTGAAGGGCTCGAGCCTCGCCTACGGCCATCCGTTCGCCGCGACCGGGGCCCGCATCCTCGGCCTGACCGCCAAGCTCCTGGCGACGAGCGAGAAGCAGCGGGCGCTGATTTCGATCTGCACCGCCGGCGGCATGGGCGTCACCGCGATCATCGAGCGGGCGGCTGCCTGACGGGCGCCTTCGCGGGTGGGCCGAAGCGCTCCGGACGGCAGCGGTGCGTTGACAGAAGCGGCGTTTGCCCCTATTGGTCCGCGCAACGTTTTCCGGCGCCTTGGGCGCCGCTTTTGTTTCACCGGGGTTCGACGATGAAGATCCGTAACTCGATCAAGGCGCTGCTGACCCGTCACCGCGCCAACAAGCTGGTCCGTCGCCGCGGCCGGGTGTACATCATCAACAAGGTCGACAAGCGCTACAAGGCCCGTCAGGGCTGAACGCGCAGGCCTTAGGGACGCCATCGAGGCCCGCTTCGGCGGGCCTTGTTGTTTTTGCCGCCCGCCTGGTTGCGCGTAAACACTTCTTGACGGCTCGCTTGCTATCCTCGCGCAGATCGCGCCGTGAGGGGCGCGAGCCTTCGTTGGGTGAGAGGTCGAGCGGCGGCGGCCATGTATGAATCCGAAACCTTTGGTTTCTCGATCGCGCGTCCGCTCGGCGAAGTCTACGAATTCCTGCTCGAGCCGACGAACTTTCCCAAGTGGGCGTTCGGTGATGGCGCGGCGCCCATGCGACGCATCGGCAAGCGCGACTGGGCGGTCGAAACCTCGGTCGGTCCCCGCATCATCCGCTTTGCCGAGCGCAACGCCCATGGCGTCCTCGATCACGAAATCCTCCGCTTCGAGGGGGACGCACCGCACCCCACGGGGTTCTGGGTGGTCGCCAACGGGCCAGGGACCGAGGTGGTCTATACCAATTTCCGCCGCGAGGGGATGAGCAGCGAGGAGTGGGCCTCGCTCAAGACCTGGGTCGCGACCGACCTTCTGGCGCTGCAGAGCCTGCTCGAAAGCCACGGCAGGGTCGAGGGCCTGTTCCCCGCCCGGGCGATCAGCATCAGTATCCGGCAGCCCTTCCGCGAGGTCTATGGATTTCTCGCCGAGCCGCTCAATTTCCCGCGCTGGGCCTTCGCCCACGAGACGCAGATGGAGCCGCTCCCCGGTGGCGAGTTCGCCGTCGAGACTTCGGTCGGGCCGCGGATCATGAAGTTCGCCGAGCGCAACGCCTTCGGCATCCTGACCTATACGAGCCGCCTCAAGGAAGGGGGCGCGCCGCTGCCGATCCCGATGCGGGTCTTCCCCAATGGCGAAGGAACGGAACTGAGCTACGTCTTCTACCAGCGCCCCCACACCAGCGAGACCGAATGGCGCTCGGTGATGGAGTGGGTGACGGCCGATCTTCTGGCGCTCAAGAGCATGCTCGAAGGCCCCTGAGGCCGGGTCGGCCAGCCGCCCCTACGACGAGCCGGCGCCGTCCTGGCGGACAAAGGCGATGCGCAGCATGTTGGTCGCACCCGGCGTGCCGAGCGGAATACCGGCGGTGATCGCCACCCGATCCCCGGGCCGCGCATAGCCCTCCTGGTAGGCGATGATGCACGCCCGATCGACCATGTCCTCGTGGTTGATGGCGTCGTCGGTCAAAAAGCACTGGACGCCCCAGACCACCGAAAGCCGCCGGGCCGTGCGGATATTGGGCGAAAGCGCGATGATGGGCTTGGCCGGCCGCTCGCGCGCCGCGCGGATTCCGGTCGAGCCGGAGGAGGTATAGGTGACGATCGCGGCGAGATCGAGCGTTTCGGCGACCTGGCGGGTGGCGGCGGAAATGGCGTCGGCGGCGGTCGCTTCGGGCTCGGTCGCCTGGGCGCGGATGATGCCGCGATAGTTGACGTCGGTCTCGACCGCCATCGCCACCTTGTTCATCATCGAGACCGCCTCGACCGGGTA
>DASZTU010000144.1:0-3656 GCA_035547975.1 Devosiaceae bacterium
GACGCTCTCGATCGAGGACAATCTCCGCCTCGCCGCCGACATCCTGCCGCGGCCCAGCCGGCCGGCACGGATCGCCGCGCTCTACAAGACCTTCCCGGACCTCGCCGAGCGCCCGCAACGGCGCGCCGGCGAGCTCTCGGGCGGGCAGCGGCAGATGCTCGCCATCGCACGGGCGCTGATCGTCGAACCTTCGGTCCTGATTCTCGACGAGCCGTCGGCGGGGCTCTCGCCGAAGATGGTGGGCGAGGTTTTCGCGGCCCTCGCCGCCATCAAGCGGAGCGGCGTCTCGATCCTTCTGGTCGAGCAGAACGTCAAGGCGGCCCTCGGCATCGCCGATCGCGCGGTGATCCTCGTCGAAGGACGGGTGGGCCACGAGGGGACCGCTACCGGCCTCGCCCACGATCCGATCATCGCCGACCTCTATCTCGGCGGGGCGGTCAAGGCCCGGGAGGGGCGCCGATGATCGGGCAGGCGCTGATGGACGGGTTGATCGCCGGCGCGATGATCGGGCTCGGCGCCGTCGGCATCACGCTCACCTATTCGATCCTGCGGTTTGCGAACTTCGCCCATGGCGAGTTCATCTCCTGGGGCGCCTATTTCGCCCTCGCCGCGGCGGGCGCCCTCGGAACCCTGGCGGGCGGGCTTGCGGCGCCGATCGGGCCGTTCTCCTTCGGCTGGGCCCTGCCGCTCGCTGCGATCATCGCGATCGGGCTCAATGGCGGACTCGCCCTCCTCGTCGACGCCGTGCTGTTCCGGCAATTGCGCGCCCGCCAGAGCACGGTGATCATCCTGGTGATGGCGAGTTTCGGGGCGGCACTGACGCTGCGCAGCCTGCTCGAGTTCATCGTCACCTCGCGGCCGGCCTATTACAGCCGGGCGCTCCAGATCGCGATGCCGCTCGGGATCGGCATCCGGGCGACAGCGGACCAGCTCTTGTCGCTGGTCGTCGCCGCCCTGCTGGTCGTCGCCGTCCACCTGCTGCTGACGCGCACGCCGATCGGCCGCTCGATGCGGGCGGTGAGCGAAAACCCGCAGCTCGCGGCCGTCGCCGGGGTCAAGGTGCGGCGGGTCATCCGCGTGGTGTGGCTGCTGGGTGCGGCGCTCGCCTGCGTTGCCGGGATCAGCACGGGCCTTCTGGTGCAAATCCGCCCGCAAATGGGGCTCGACCTGCTGCTGCCGCTCTTCGCCGCCGCCATCCTCGGCTGCATCGGCAGCGTACCGGGCGCGATGATGGCGGGCCTCATCGTCGGCATCGCCGAGGCGCTCACGGTGCATTTCATCGGCGCGCAGTGGCGGGCCGCGGTCTCGTTCGTGGTGCTCGTTATGGTGCTCCTCGCCCGGCCGCAGGGCCTCTTCGGGAGGAGCGCGTGAGCCTCGAACTGCTGAGCTACGGCGCCTTTTTCCTCACCGTGGCGCTGACCTATGGCATCATCTGTCTCGGCCTCAACGTGCAGTGGGGCCAGACGGGCCTCTTCAACGTCGGCGTCTCGGGGTTCGTGGCGGTCGGGGCCTATGCCTCGGCGCTGCTCACGACGCCACCCGCCACGGACCATCTTGGCGGCTTTGCGCTGCCGATCGCCGTGGGCTGGGTCGGGGCGGCCCTCGCCGCCGGCCTCCTCTCGTTCCTCGTCGGTTGGCTGACCATACGGCTGCGCGCCGACTATCTGGCGATTGCGACATTTGGGGTGGCGATCGCGGTCCAGCTCTGCGCGCTCAACCTCCAGCCCTTGACCGGGGGCCCCTTCGGCATCGGCTTCATCCCGCGGCCGTTCGCGGAACTCGCGGGTTCGCCGCTCATCTTCAGCCTGCTCAATCTCGGCATCCTCGTCCTCGTGACCGCCGGCCTCTACCTCCTCCTCGAACGGCTCGGGCGCAGCCCCTGGGGCCGGGTGCTGCGGGCCATCCGGGAGGATGAGACGGCGGCGCTGGCGCTCGGCAAGAACGCGGTGAAGTTCCGCCTGCAGGCATTTGCCCTGGGCGGGGCCATCATGGGGCTCGCCGGGGCCGTCCAGGCCCACTTCATCGGCTTCATCGCGCCCGACAACTACATGCCGATCCTCACCTTCCAGGTCTGGGCGATGCTGATCGTCGGCGGCTCGGGCAACAACCGCGGCGCCATCCTCGGGGCGGTGCTGGTCTGGGGCATCTGGGCGGCGTCGGCCGCGGCGATCGCCTCGGTCTTTCCCCCGGGAGAGCAGGCCCGTGCCGCAACGCTTCAAATCGTCATCATCGGGGTCGCCCTCTGCGCGATCCTGCTGCTCCGGCCGCGGGGGCTCCTCGGCGAGGAGCGGGTGGTTTCGGTTCACCTCATGCGCCTCGGGGGCGGCCGGGCACCGGTCAAGGAGGCCAAGGAATAGCCGATGACGCTCATCCCCGAACGCACGGAAGTCGCGGGTCTTTCAATCAGCCGGCTGCTCGTCGGCCTCTGGCAGGTCGCCGACCTCGAAAAGGACGGGCGCGCGCTCGACCGCGAGGCGGCGGCGAACGCCCTCGCCGGCTATGCCCGCGCCGGCTTCGACACCTTCGACATGGCCGACCATTATGGCAGCGCCGAACTCATCACCGGGCGGATGCTGGCGCAATGGCAGGGCCCGGGGCCCCGGCCGCTCGCCTTCACCAAATGGTGCCCCGAGCCGGGGCCGATGACGGCCGATGTGGTGCGCCGCGGCGTCGAGCAGCGGCTCGAGCGGCTCGGGGTGGAGCGCGTCGACCTCTTGCAGTTCCACTGGTGGACGTTCGAGCATCCCGGCTGGCTCGATGCCCTCCACGCCTTGGCCGACCTCAGGGAAAAAGGCCTGATCGGGGCCATCGGGGTCACCAATTTCGACGCCGCCCACCTCCATCTGGCGCTCGCCGACGGCGTTCCCATTGCCACGAACCAGGTGTCGTTCTCGCTGGTCGACCGCCGCGCCGAAGGCGACCTCTCCGCGCTCTGCCGACGGACCGGGGTGCGCCTTCTCGCCTATGGCACGCTCTGCGGCGGCTTTCTCTCCGAGAAATGGCTCGGCCGTCCGGAGCCCGCCGCGCTCCCCGACTGGAGCCGCGCCAAATACAAGCGGTTCATCGATGCGGCGGGCGGCTGGGAAGCGTTCCAGCGCCTGCTCGAGGCGGCGGCCGAGATCGGCCGGCGGCATGGGGTCTCGATCGCCAATGTCGCGACGCGCTGGGTGCTCGAACAGGAAGCCGTCGCCGGGGCGATCATCGGGGCGCGGCTCGGGGAGAGCGAGCACCGCACCGACAATCTCAGGGCCTTCGATTTCGCCCTCGACGGGGAAGATCGCGACCGTCTCGAGGCGGCCTTTGCGGGCATGGCGCCGATCCCGGGCGATTGCGGCGATGAATACCGCCGTCCCCCCTATCTCACGGCGACGGGCGACCTCAGCCACCACCTTAAGGCGATCGCGCCGGTCTTTGCCGCCGAGCCCGTGCCGGGCGCGCCGGGGCGGCTGAGGGTCTCGTCGGGCAGCGTCTGGGAAGGCCTCGCGGGGTACAGCCGTGCGGTCCGGGTGAACGATACCATCCGCGTCTCCGGCACGACGGCCACGCACGGCACCGATCGCGTCGTCGCCCCCGGCGATGCCGGCGCGCAGACGACCTACATCCTCGACAAGATCGGCGCGGCGCTTGCCGCCCTTGGCGGCTCGCTCGACGATGTG
>DASZTU010000145.1:0-2404 GCA_035547975.1 Devosiaceae bacterium
GACCAGCTCGACCCCGAGATCGGCCAATGCCTTGGCGAACTCGGCGATCCCCTCCTTGTCGAAAACCGAGATGAGCGCCCGTTTGATGTTGATCTCGTTCGCCATGCCGGCCTCCTTTGCTGTTGCGGGGGCTCGCTAGCACAGGCGGCGGCGAATGGCACGCACGTGGAGCAGTCGGGCTGCGATTGAAGCCGCGCCGATCGCTGCGCCCGCCACCCGGCTCAGCGCCGGCGGCGCATACGCACCTGCGGCGTCGCGCGGCGGTGCTCGTCGAGGGTAAAAATCCAGCTCACCTCCTGGTCACCCCCGAGCTGGGTTTCGAGGACGATCTGCTTGATGCGGTGGAAGCCGAAATACGAGGACTGCCGCACCGAATCCTCGATGCGCATCTCGGCCCCCTCCCAGAGGAAGCTCCAGACCGCGCCCGAGGCGAGGCGCAGGCGCAGCATGTCGTCCTCTTCCTCGATCGCCGTGCCGAGTGCCAGGTGAAAGCGGGCGATCGCCATGTTGGGCCGCTTCGCCCGGCCCGGCTTGCCACCGGTCAGCCTATCCTGCCCGACCAGCGATTTCCCCTCGTTCATCAGCGTCAGCTGGCGTTCGACGACGACGCCGTAGCGCCGTTCATAGGCTTCGGTCGTCAGCACGATGCTGTCGCCGTCCTCGCTCGCCGCAACGGTCGGCTCCGGTCCCTTGGGGACGACCCGTCCGTGCAAAAAGCCGCGATCGCTGACCCGCGCCGCCGAGACACCGTTGATGGTGAGGCTCGAATGCGTGATGCCCTGCCGGAAGACCAGCCCGTGATCGACGAGCTCGGTCGGGGCGGGTCCGCAATTGCCGACGACGAGCTCGGGGCCGAAGCTGTATTCGAACGCCAGCGCCGAGGCGTGGAGCTCCCTGGTGTAGTCGAGCGGCGGGACGAACCCCGAATCCGCGACGACGATCGCCTTGCCCTGCATCAGCCGGCCGTAGCCGCCGGCAAGCCCGGTCGAACGGAAGCGCACCGGGCTTTGCACCTGCACCGCGACGACGAGATCGTGCGGCAACTGGCCGGTGCCGTTGAAATAGGCGGGCTCGCCCGTGGAGAGCGAAATCGCGTCGAACGCCCGGTGCATGCCGTCGACGATCGGGCTGAGGCGGGATTCATCCTCCTGGTGGTCGGCGGCGAGCGCCTGCCGCAGCGTCTCGAGCTCGACGAGGAGGTGAAGCTGCGTCTTGGCGCTGCGCGAGCGGTGGAGGTTGTCGACGTCGAGCTGCCGGTCGAGCAGCTTGAAGAGGCGCGTCATGCGCCGCGGCAGTTCGGTGACCCGGCGGTCGTCGCAGAGCGCGACCCCGGCGAGCGCAATGCCGACGAACAGCCGGTCGACCGGATCGGCCGCAAGCGCGCCGCGCAGCTTCAGCGAGGAGATCTGGACCCCGAGCGACCGGGTGATGGTCGCCGCCTGCGCTTCCGTCGCCCCCTCGACGAGGAGTTGATAGTGCCGCAGCCAGTTGAGCACCCGCCGTGCGCAGAGCGCCGGCGCCCAGGTTTCGCGGTCGAACTTGCCTTCGCGCCCGATCCAGTCGAGCGTGAGCGAACGCGCGAAGCGCCGCTCGCTGTCCTCGCGCGCGTCTCGGAAATGCCGCAGCCACGAAAAGCCCCGGAGCTCGTCGCTCCAGTCCCGATCTTCGACCTCGACCGAAAACGGCGAGACCCCGTGCGTGTCGATGAGGCGCGAGGCCAGAAGGTATCGGCCCGCCATCATCTCGAGCACGGTTTCCCGGTCGGTCGGCCGGAACTCGCCGAGGAGTTGAACGATCTCTTCCTTCGACGGGCTCGCCCACACCCAGCGCAGGAGCGGCGACGTGACGAGCCGATCGGCCGTGCCGAGCAAAGCCCGCCGCGCCAGGTATCGCCACGCCGCTAACACCACTGCTCCCCCGAGTGCCTAGCCGACGACCGTATCATTCGGCTTCCGTTGCAGAACCCCTCGTTGCCGCTTGTCCCCGCAAGGTTTGTGTTTGCGCCCCGACGAAGCAATCGGCGGCTGAATAGCATCCTTTTTGCCCGCTTGCGCGCCGGCTGGCGCAACATCCACCGTTCGCATGAACTTACGCGCGGCGAAAGCGCGCCACGAAGAAGCCGTCGAGCGTGCCGGCGGCCGGCGGCGGCACCGGCATGGCGGGAAGCGTGCGCACCGCGCCATCCCCTGTCACGGCGAAGCCAAAGGCGCCGAGTTCGGCGGGCGCAATCGGCCAGCTTTCGAGCCCCGCAAGATGGCCGAGCGCCCATTCGGCCTGCCGCTCGCCCTCTTCTGGCTCGAGCGAGCACACGCAATAGACGAGGACACCGCCCGGCCGGAGGCAGGCGGCGGCGTTCGCCAGCAACTTTCGCTGCAGTTCCACCCGCCCGCCGAGGTCGGCGAGA
>DASZTU010000146.1:0-12353 GCA_035547975.1 Devosiaceae bacterium
TTCGATGATGATGTGGTCGGGCCGGTCCGGCCGGGCGAGAAGCTCGGTCATGGTCGGGATGAAGTCTTCCGCCACGGTGCAGCAGATGCAGCCATTGGCGAGCTCGATCATGTCCTCCTCGCGGCATGTCTCCTCGCCGCACGCGGCGAGCACCGACTTGTCGACGCCGAGCTCGCCGAACTCGTTGATGATGAGCGCAAGACGCTTGCCCCGGGCATGGCCCAGCACGTGGCGGACGAGCGTCGTTTTGCCGGCGCCGAGGAAGCCCGTGATCACGGAAACCGGAATCTTGCCGGCGGTCCCCGTGGCGGGGGTGGAACTGGTCATGGCGCAAACCCTCCGTTAGCGCGGTTCTTGCAAGGGCGCGCCCGGACGCAAAACCGGAAACCCACTTTTGCTGGGCGCGCTTCTCCTGGTCCGCGCGCCCGGACGCAAAACCGGAAACCCACTTTTGCTGGGCGCGCTTTAGGCTGCCGGCAGGTCTCCTGGCTCGCGGCGTCTTGAGCGCCTCGCCGCCTTCCCGGACCTTGCGGTCCAGTGGCCGTGGCGAGGCTCGCCGCTCACAGTTGCGGGGGCAGCCGGGGCATCGCGCGAAACGCTCACCCCGTTCCCTGTTGGTCCCAAGCGGGAACCGGCGGCGTCATGGTTCGCATGCTGCGGCGTGGCGGTCAATTGCGGGCGGCGCAAAGGCGTGCGAGCTATCGGCAAAGCGGCCGATTCGCGCCGCCTCTCTTCCCGGTGACCGTCCGGTCCCGGGCTTCCATGGGTGCATTGGGATGGGCTGGCCGTACCTCGCCTGGGGGACCACCGCGGTTGCGGTGTTCGGGGTGATCGTGCGCCCGTTCGGCTGGCCCGAATACGTCTGGGCCGCCGCGGGGGCGCTGCTCGTGATGCTGATCGGGGCGGTGCCGCCGGACGCGGCGCTCGCCGCCGTCGGCAAGGGCACCGACGTCTACCTGTTCCTCATCGGCATGATGCTCCTTTCGGAGGTGGCGCGCGAGGAAGGGCTCTTCGACTGGCTGGCCGCGCAGGCCGTGCATCGATCAGAAGGCTCGGCGGCGCGGCTCTTCGCCATCATCTATGGCGTCGGAATCCTCGTCACCGTGTTCCTTTCCAACGACGCGACCGCCGTGGTGCTGACGCCCGCGGTGGCCGCGGCGACGCGCGCCGCCAAGGTCAAGCCCCTGCCGTATCTCCTGATCTGCGCCTTCATCGCCAACGCGGCGAGCTTCGTGCTGCCGATCTCGAACCCCGCCAATCTCGTGCTCTATGGCGACCGCATGCCGCCGCTGCCGGTCTGGCTCGGGCACCTCCTGCTGCCGAGCCTCTTTGCCATCCTCGCCACCTATGTGGTCCTGCGCTGGTCGCAGTCGGCAACCCTGCGCGGCCGCGTCGAGGAGGCACATCCGCCGGGGCCGCTGCCGGCCGGCGGCCGCATTGCCGCAACGGGCATCGCGGCGACGGCGGTGGCGCTGCTCGTCGCCTCGACCCTCGGGATTCCCCTCGGTCCCCCCACCTTCGGCGCGGGGGCCTCGGTTGCAATCGCCGTGCTGGCGCGCTTCCGCAAGTCGCCCCTGAGGCTCCTCAGGGGCATCGCGTGGAGCGTGCTGCCGCTTGTTGCGGGCCTTTTCGTCCTCGTCGAGGCGCTCGCCAGGACCGGCGTCGTCGACCGGCTCGCCGGGCTGCTCAAGCTCGCCGATGCGCAGGCGCCGATGCTCACCGCGGCCGTGGGCGGCGCGGTTGTGGCGATCGGCACCAACCTCGTCAACAACCTGCCGCTCGGGCTCGTCGCCGCCACGACCAGCCAGGCGGCGCATGTCACCGGCCGGGTGACGGAAGCGCTGCTGATCGGCGTCGACCTCGGGCCGAACCTGTCGGTCACCGGATCGCTCGCGACCATATTGTGGCTGATCGCGCTGAGGCGCGAGGGGATCAAGATCGGCGGGCTCGCGTTCCTCCGGCTCGGGGCCCTCGTCATGCCGCCCGCGCTGCTGCTGGCGCTCGCGGCATTGCTCGCGATGCCCTCGCCCTGATTTGCAACCATCGGCGGGGCGGCCTATTTTAGCCGCATGAGCGAAACCGCAAGCCTTACCCGCAACCAGCATCTGGTGCTCGACGCCCTCGTCGGGGCCACCGGGCCGCTCTCGGCGTACGGCATTCTCGACCGGGTGCGCAACGACGGCATCAAGGCGCCGCTGCAGATTTATCGGGCGCTGGACAAGCTCGTCGAGCTGGGGCTCGCGCACCGGCTCGAATCACTCAACGCCTTCGTCGCCTGTGCGCATGCCAACGACCACCACGAGGGCCTTGCCGCCTTCGCCATCTGCGAAAGCTGCGGGCACGTCGACGAGTTCGCCGACCCGGTGGTGGAGGAGCGGCTGCAGGCGTGGAGCGAGGCCACCGGCTTCAAGACCGAGCGGACGACCATCGAGATTCGCGGTCACTGCAAGGAATGCGTGGCCGCCGGCCGGTAGACGCATGACCCTTCCTAGCCGCTGTCCTGGTCGCGCGCGAACCAGATGACCGTGACGGCCAGCACGGCGACGCAACCGCCGACGATGCGCAGGCTGTCGTCACTCATCGCGTAGAGGAAAGACGGCAAGAGCTGCCGTATCGCCGGCGCGAAGAACGCCAGGATCCCGACCAGCAGTCCCACGACACCGAGCACCCGCATAGGGATCGCAGTCCCTCGCCGAGCTGTTGCGCCGGTCGAGCTTACCACATTCCGTGGGTTGTTGGCGCGGCTAGATGGCGCTGACGGTTGCGTCGAGCGGTTCGACGGGGGGCCGCGAGGGAATGCGCCCCTCCTCGACGCCATGGCAGGCGACGATCGTCTCGCCGGCCGGCAGCATGGCCGGCGTTTCGCGGCGGCACCGCTCGTTGGCGAAGGGGCAGCGCGGGTGGAACGGGCAGCCGGGCGGCGGATTGAAGGGCGACGGCAGTTCGCCGGCGAGCCGGGAGCGGTGGCCGCGCCGCTCCGGATCGGCGACCGGCGTCGCGGCGAGAAGCGCCTGCGTATAGGGGTGACGCGGGGTCGTGAACAGGGTTTCGGTCGGGGCGATCTCAACGCCGCGCCCCAGATACATCACCATCACATTGTCGGCGACGTGGCGCACCACCGCGAGGGCGTGGCTGATGAAGACGAAAGTCAGCCCGCGCCGCTCCTGGAGATCGGCGAGCAGGTTGAGAATCTGCGCCTGGATGGAGACGTCGAGCGCCGAGACGGGTTCGTCGAGCACGAGGATTTTGGGCTCGAGCATCAGCGCCCGGGCAATGGCGATGCGCTGCCGCTGGCCGCCCGAGAACATGTGGGGGTAGCGGCCATAGTGCTCGGGCCGCAGGCCGACTTCGGCGAGCATCTGGCGCGCGCGGTCGCGGCGCTCGGTGGCCGAGAGCGCGGTGTTGATCTTGAGCGGCTCTTCGAGGATGGCGCCCACCTTCTGGCGCGGGTTGAGCGAGCCGTAGGGGTTCTGGAAAACGATCTGCACCGTGGCGCGCAGCGCCCTGAGGTCCTCCGGCCGGCCGGCCGCGACATCGCGGCCATCGATGGTCAGCGCACCGCCCGAGGGCGGCTCGATCATGGTCAGCAGGCGCGCCAGCGTCGATTTGCCGCAGCCCGACTCGCCGACGATCGCGAGGGTCGTTCCCTCCTCGACCGAAAAGGTCGCGTCCGCCACGGCGCGCAACAGATAGGGCCGCGCGAAGAGACCGCGCGTCACCTCGTAGTCGCGCCGGAGGCGATCGGCGGCAATGAGCGCGCTCACTGCGCGGCCTCCACGGCGACATTGAGCGGGTAGTGGCAGAGCGCGCCGCCCAGCGCCTCCGGCTGGCGCGGCGGCGGCACGGTGCGGCAGCGATCGTCGGCATAGGGGCAGCGGGGGTTGAACACGCAGCCGGCAGGCCGGTCGTTGAGGCCCGGCACGACGCCGGGGATGGACGGCAGGCGGTCGCCCCTCGCGCGATCGGGCAAGGCGGCGAGAAGGGCCGCCGTATAGGGGTGATGGGGACTGCGGAACAGCTCGCGCACCGGCTGCCGCTCGACCTGCAGGCCCGCATACTGCACGACGACCCGCTCGGCGGTCTCGGCGACGACGCCCATGTCGTGGGTGATGAGGACGAGCGCCATGCCCTCGTTCTTCTGCAGGTCCGACAGCAGCTCGAGGATCTGGGCCTGGATGGTGACGTCGAGCGCGGTCGTCGGCTCGTCCGCAATGAGCAGCTTGGGATTGCACGACGTCGCCATCGCGATCATCACGCGCTGGCTCATGCCGCCCGAGAGCTGGTGCGGGAAGGCGCGCAGGCGCCGCTCGGGCTCGGAAATGCCGACGAGCCGCAACAGCTCGATGGCGCGGGCGTGGCGCGCCGCCCGGTCGAGCGCGGTGTGCCGGCGCAGCATCTCCTTGATCTGGAAGCCGACGGTAAAACAGGGATTGAGGCTCGCGATCGGCTCCTGAAAGATCATCGCGATATCCCGGCCGATGATCTTCCGGCGCTCGCGGGGGGCCATGCCGAGGAGATCGCGGCCCTCGAATTCGAGCCGGTCGGCGGTGACCGTCGCCGAGGCGGGCAAGAGACCCATCACGGCCAGCATGGCGACCGACTTGCCGGAGCCCGATTCCCCCACGATCGCCACGACCTCGCGCGGGTCGACGGTGAGGTCCAGCCCGTCCACGGCGCGGAAGGCGCCGGCGCGCGTTTCGAAGCTGACGCTGAGGTTCTTGATGTCGAGCAGGGGCATGGCGCTCAGCTCCGCTTGAGCTTGGGATCGAGCGCGTCGCGCAGGCCATCGCCCATGAGGTTGATGGCGAGCACGGTGACGAGGATGGCGAGTCCGGGGAAGGTCACGACCCACCAGGCCCTCAGGATGAACTCGCGCGCCTCGGCGAGCATGGTGCCCCATTCGGGGGTTGGCGGCTGGGCGCCCATGCCGAGAAAGCCGAGCGCGGCTGCCTCGAGGATGGCGTTCGAAAAGCTCAGCGTCGCCTGGACGATGAGGGGGGCGAGGCAGTTGGGGAGGATCGTCACCAGCATCAGCCGGATCGGCCCGGCCCCCGCGACCCGGGCGGCGGTCACGTATTCACGGTTTTTCTCGGCGAGCACGGCGGCGCGCGTCAGCCGCGCGAAGTGCGGCTGGAGGACGATGGCGATCGCGATCATCGCATTGACGAGGCCGGGGCCGAGGATCGCCACCAGCACGAGGGCGAGAAGCAGGGACGGAAAGGCCAGGATCACGTCCATGATGCGCATGATGACGACATCGACGAGCCCGCGGAAGAAGCCGGCGAGGAGGCCGAGGATCACCCCCGAGACGAGCGCGCCGGCGACGACGAAGGCACCGATGGCGAGCGAAAAGCGCGAGCCGAAAATCAGGCGGGAGAGCATGTCGCGCCCGACATCGTCGGTGCCGAGGATGAACTCCCAGCTGCCGCCGGCTTCCCAGGCCGGCGGTTGCAGCAGATGGTCGCGGTACTGGGCGCTCGGATCGTAAGGCGCGATGAGCGGCGCGAACACGGCCATGACGATGAGCAGCGCGAAGACCGTGAGACCGGCCACGGCGCCCCGGTTCTGCGAGAAGTAATGCCAGAACTCGCCGAGCACCTCGAGCCGCGCGTCCTGCTGGCGGGCGACGGTGATGGCCTCGAGCTCGGCGGGGCTGTCGTCGGCCATCAGCGGCTCCGAATGCGCGGGTTGATGAGGGCGTAGAGCACGTCGACGATGAGGTTCACCACCATGACCACGACCGCGATGATGAGGAGCCCGCCCTGCACCACCGTATAGTCGCGGTGGCCGATGGCGTCGATCATCCACTTGCCGATGCCGGGCCAGGAAAAGATCGTCTCGGTGAGGATCGCGCCGGCGAAGAGCGTGCCGACCTGGAGGCCGATCGTCGTCACCACGGGGATCAGCGCATTGCGGAAGGCATGGATGCCGGTGACGCGCGCATCCGAAAGGCCCTTGGCTCGGGCGGTGCGGACATAGTCCTCCCCCAGCACCTCCAGCATGGCCGAGCGCGTCTGGCGCGCGATGACCGCAAGGGGAATGGTGCCGAGCACGATGGTGGGGAGAATGAGGTGCTGCAGCGCCGACTGAAAGGCCCCCTTCTGGCCGGAGAGAAGGCTGTCGATGAGCATGAAGCCGGTCACCGGCTTGAAATAATAGTCGAGGCTGATGCGGCCGGACACCGGCACCCAGTGGAGGCCCGCGGCGAAGACGATGATGAGCAATAGGCCCCACCAGAAGATCGGCATCGAATAGCCGACGAGCGCCGTGCCCATGGTGAGCTGGTCGATCCAGCTGTCGCGGCGGGCGGCGGCGAGGATGCCGAACAGCACGCCGAGCACCGTGGCGAAGATCATGGCGCAGATGGTGAGTTCGACCGTCGCCGGAAAGAGCGTCAGAAACTCGCCCATGATCGGGTGGGCGGTGGTCAGCGAGGTGCCGAGATCGCCGTGCAGCGTCTTCCACAGATACTGGCCGTACTGGACCCAGAGCGGCTGGTCGAGGCCGAACTGGTGCATGAGTTCGGCGCGCCGGGCGGCGCTCATCGAGCGCTCGCCGGCGAGCACGTCGATGGGATCGCCCGGCAGCAGCCGGATGAAGCTGAAGGCGAGGATGGAGATCCCGAGGAAGGTCGGGATCACCAGCACGAGGCGGTTGAGGAGATAGCGAAGCATTGGCCCCGGAGTCGTCCGGGGGCGGCGCCAGTGGCGGCCGCCCCCAAAGCCTTGAGGCCTATTCGGTCTTGTCGACCGTCTCGAAGTGATGCAGGCCGAACGGATCGATGATGTAGCCGGTCACCGCCTTGCTCATCGGCATGGTCACCACTGAGTGCGCGAGCAAGGCCACCGGGGTATCCTTGTTGAAGATCTCCTGCGCCTGCTCATAGAGCTTGGTCCGCTCCTTCTGGTCGGTGACCTGCTGCGCCTTCTTCAGCAGGGCGTCGAAATCCTTGTTGCACCATTGGGCGCGGTTGCCGCCGCCGACCGCGTCACAGCCGAAGTTGGGCGTGAGGAAGTTGTCGGGGTCGCCGTTGTCGCCGGTCCAGCCCATGATCACCGCACCGTCGCGGTCGACGGGTTTGGAGTCCTTGAGGTATTCGGCCCAGTCGACCGAGTAGATCGAGGCGGTGACGCCGACCTTGGCGAAGTCGGCCTGCAGCATCTCGGCAGCCCGCTTGGCGTCGGGCATGTAGGGACGCGCGACGGGCATGGCCCAGATCCGCATGGAGAGGTTCTTGACGCCGGCCTTGTCCAGCATCTTCTTGGCCTCATCCGGGTTGTAGGCGGTCGGCTTGAGCTTGCCGTCGATCGAGCTCCACATGGTGGGCGGCAGCGGGCTCGTCGCGACCTGGCCCTGGCCCTGGTAGACCGCCTGGACCAGCGCCTTCTTGTCGATGGCCATGTCGAGCGCCTTGCGGACCTCGACATTGTCGAACGGCTTTTGCTGCGTGTTGAACCAGAGGGCGCCGAAGTTGAGGCCCTTCTCCTGGATGGCCTGGAGGTTGGGATCCTTCTTGATGGCGTCCACGTCGGCGGGATTCGGATAGGCCATTATGTCGCACTCACCGGCCTTGAGGCTCTGGTAACGCGCCGTGGCATCCTTGTTGATCGAGAACACGAGGTTATCGAGCTTCGGGGCGCCGCCCCAATAATCCGGGTTCGCCTTGAAGCGGATGTTGGCGTCCTTCTGGTAGTCGACGAAGATGAAGGGGCCGGTGCCGACGGGCTTGTCGTTGAACTGCGCCATGTTGTTGGCTTCGGCCAGCTTGTCGACGTACTCCTTCGAGACGATTTCGGCGAAGGGCATGGCGAGGTTGGCGATCATGGGCGCCGAGGGGGTCTTGAGCGTCAGCTCGACGGTATAGTCGTCGATCTTCTTGATGCCGGCGACCTGGTCGGGCATCGACATGTCACCCCAATAGGCATAGGTCGTGTCCGGCAGGTACATCTTGCCGTCCAGCTGGCGCTGGAACGAATAGACCACGTCGTCCGCATTGAACTCGCGCGTCGGGGTGAAATAGTCGGTGGTCTGCCATTTGACCCCGTGCCGCAGATGGAACGTGTAGGTCAGGCCGTCCTTGGAGATTTCCCACTTTTCGGCGAGCGCCGGCCGCACCTCGGTGGAACCGAGCTTGAACTTCACCAGGCCTTCATAGGTGGCGATATTGACGTCCAGGGTCGTGCCGGACTCGTAGAGGCCCGGATCGAAGCCCTCGGGCGAGCCTTCCGAGCAATAGACGAGGGTTTTTGCGTAAGCACCGCCGGCCAGCGCGGCAACCAGAGCGGTCGCGGCCAGCAAGGTCGTGATCAATCGCATGAAGTGTCTCCCTGACGAATGAGCGCCGGACGTTTTTTCCAACCCCGGCTTAAGCGCGCAGCAAAGCTTGTTTTGACAGGGCGCGCAATGGGAATGTGGCCGCACCGTGGCCGCTTGCGGCCGCTATCGCGAACAACAGAAAGTGAGCCCCGATGGCACGCCGCATCGCGACCGTGACCCTGGTGGTGGACGACTATGACGCGGCGCTCGCCTTCTATTGCGGCAAACTCGGTTTCGCGCTGATCGAGGATGCCCCGCTCGGCACGGGCAAGCGCTGGGTCGTCGTCGCGCCACCCGGGGGCCAGGGCGCCCGCCTCCTGCTGGCGCGGGCCCAAGGCGAGCGGCAGCAGGCGTCGATCGGCAACCAGACCGGCGGCCGGGTCGGCTTCTTCCTCGAGACCGAGGATTTTTCGCGCGATTTCGCGGCGTTCACCGCGGCGGGCGTCCATTTCGAGGAGGTGCCGCGGCACGAGCCCTACGGCATCGTTGCGGTTTTCGAAGACCCTTATGGCAACCGCTGGGACCTGATCGAGCCCCGCGGGTCGTCGGCCGGCTCGTAGCTCACGATGTCGCCCTTCCAGTAGATGAAGAGTCCCTCCGGAAGCAGCCAGCCGACCTCGCCGTGCGCCGGGAGGCGATGGCTGCCGAAGGCGCGGTACTGGCTGAACGTGCCGCGCCAGGGGGTCGGGACGGAGCGGCCACCCAGATCCCGGGGGCGGTCGGCCTCGATGGCGACGATATCGCCCGCGGCGTCGAAGATGAAAACCACCCGGACCGGGCCGAAATTGGATTCCGCGACCACCTCGACCCGCCGCTCGTCGAGCTGGCGCCACGCCAGTCCCCCAGCGTTGAGGATCGCATCCGGATAGAACGGCAGCTCGGCGAGGTAGCGCGCGAGTTCTCCGATGGCGGCCTCCCGATCATGGGCGCGCGCGACACGCACCGCCCCGCCGATGCGGATCTCGAAATCGCCGGCCCCTTCGACATAGGCGTCGAGGCCGGAAACCGGGATACCCGGCGGCATGGTGCCCGAGGCGGTCCACACGAAGCCGGCCCGCCGGGTGCCGGTCGTCTGCCGGGCCCGGAGCGGGAAGAAGGACTTGCCGGGGGCGGTTGCGAGTTCGGCGGTCTGGCGGACCTCGATCAGGCCCGGCCCGCCGGGACGACCGCCGTTGCGCAACGCAAAGTCCCGCATGAGGGGCGGCGGGGGCGCGATTTCCTCAACCCGCGTATCGAACTGCGCGGCGGCGAGGCGCTGCCTGAGGTCGCCGGCATAGGCGGCAAAGCCGCGCGCGGCATAGGCCACGTAGAGGATGACGAGGACGAGGAGGGCGAAGGCGATGGACAGAAGAGGCACGACGGTCTCCGGGTCGTGGGTGAGGTAGAGGTACCGCTCCGCGATCGACGGGCCTTGATCCACCGCAACGCGGCTCTGCCGGATCGAGGTGGCGCCCCGTCCGCCACCCCTTTGCAGCCGGAGGCGCCGACGCTAGTCTGCGCGTCCCTCCTTACTCCTCACCCATATCGCCGGAGACCTGCCATGACCCAGCGCCAACTCGGCCGCACCGACCTGTCGTTCGAACCGCTCGTGTTCGGCTGCAACGTCCTGGGCTGGACACTCGAGGAAAACGATGCCTATCGCGTGCTCGACGCGTTCCTCGCCGAGGGTTTTGCCGCCGTCGATACCGCCGACGTCTATGGCAGGGGCAAGTCCGAGACGATCCTCGGCAACTGGATGAAGTCGCGCGGCAATCGTGACCGTGTGCTGGTCTTCACCAAGGTCGGCTCCGACATGGGCCAGGGCAAGCGCGACCTCTCGGCCAGATGGATCGAGGAGGAAGTCGAGCATTCGCTGCGGCGCCTCAGGACCGATCGCATCGATCTCTACCAGTCGCACTGGCCCGACACGAGCGTCCCCCAGGAGGAAACGCTCGGTGCCTATGACCGGCTGGTCAAGGCCGGCAAGGTGCGCTGGATCGGCGCCTCCAACCACAGCGCCGAGATGCACGCCGAGGCGGACGAGATCAGCGCGGCGCGGGGCTGGCCGCGCTACGAGAGCGAGCAGCCCGAATACAATCTCTACGCCCGCTCGAGCTATGAGGGGCCGCTGCAGCAATACTGCGTGCAGCACCAGGTCGGGGTGATCCCGTATTTCAGCCTCGCCGCCGGGTTCCTCACCGGCAAGTACCGGTCGGAAGCCGATTTCGGCAAGAGCCCGCGCGGCGGGCGCATGGGGCGGTATCTCGATGCCCGGGGGAAACGCATCCTCGCCGCCATGGACAAGGTCGCGGCTGAAACCGGCGCGAGCCTCGCCGAGATCGCAATCGCCTGGCTCAACGCGCAACCGGGGATCACGGCCCCGATCGCCTCGGCCACCTCGGTCGAGCAGTTGCAGGGCATCGTTCGCGGCGCACGGCTGTCTCTGAGCGCGGAGCAGCTTCAGGCACTGACGGAGGCCGGCAAAGAAGGCTGATCGAGGAGATGATCATGCCGCTCAGTGGGCGCGCGACCAGGCCCAGTAAAGGGCGGCGAGGAAGACGACAAACGCCACCAGGACGAAGGTGGTGAAGAAGACGCTGTCGGCCGGCATTTCTGACCCTCCTGCTCTATCTTCAGAGGGTCTAGCGGCTGCCCTGGGGCGACCGCCTTGACTAAGATCAAGCGATGAGGAAACCGCCATCCACCGGAAGGACGGTGCCGGTGACGAAGCCGGCGGCGGGAGAGCAGAGGAACAGCGCCGGGCCGGTCAAATCCGCCGGCGTGCCCCAGCGGCCCAGAGGCGTCCGGCCCACGAGCTCGGCGTTGCGCGCCGGGTTGGCGCGCGGCACCGCGGTCATCGGGGTTTCGATCCAGCCCGGGGCGAGCGCATTCACCCGGATGTTCTCTGCCGCATAGGCGATGGCGAGCGATTTCGTCAGCTGCACGACGCCCCCCTTGCTCGCGGCGTAGGCCGGGGCGTGCGGGGCACCGAAGAAGGCGAACATCGAGGCGATGTTGAGAATCGCCCCGCCGCCCAGTTTGGGGCGGAAGGCGGTGGCCGCGCGCATCGAGCCGGCGAGATTGATGTCGAGGACGGTGGCAAAGCCCTCAGGCGTGTACTCGGCCGCGCGCAGGTTGACGCCGGCGCAGTTGACGAGCGCCGTCACGGCCTCAAACCCCGAGGCATAGCCGGCGACCGCCGCGTCCGACCGCACGTCGAGCGTCGTGAAGGCGATGCCCTGCGCGCGCTGCACCCCGGCCGCCGCCCGGGCCTCCGCGTCGGTCGCGCCGGTGGCGTGGACAATGGCGCCCGCATCGCGAAAGGCCATCGCGAGTTCAAGGCCGATGCCACCGGTGCCGCCCGTGATGACGACGGTCCGGCCATTGTAGAATTGGGACGCCCAGTGGGGCTCGGTCATCGGTATTCTCCAAAACATCCTTCGAGGGTCGCTGCGCTCCCGCCTCAGGATGAGGTCAGCGTTGGTTGCACGGCCTCATGGTGAGGGGCGAGGCGAAGCCGAGCCTCGAACCATGCGCCTGTCCGAGCTACCGGATGAACTGGTCGACGTAGTCGGCCCCTAGCCCCACCTTCACATAGTGGGCGCGGCACATGTCGATCTTGGTGAAGACGTCCTCGAAGCCGTTCTGCCGGTTGTTCTCGTCGAGATAGACCATGCAGCCGGAGATGTTGAAGAAGGTGATCATCTCCGGACAGTCCTCGGGAACCGTGAGGGTATGGATCTCGCCCGGCGGCTCGAAGACGTAGGAGCCGGTCTCGGCCACCCAGTCGTGCTCGAGATAGTGCCACTTGCCCTTGATGACGTAGCCGTGCACCGGCTGCGGGTGGAGGTGCTTGGAGAGGATGCCGGCGCGGCGTACCCGGAGGAGATTGCACCACTGGCCCTGGAGCGTGTTGAGCATCAGCGGGCGGAACCACACGTCGGGCGCCTGCGGCACCCAGACGCGCTCGTCCTCGGGCATGGCGGTGACCGCGATTTCGCTTGGGGCCAGCGGGTGGGCGGAGCCCTTGAGGGTGCTGTACATCATGAAATTCCTTT